>NZ_JAHGAN010000040.1:0-1832 GCF_030248625.1 Vibrio sp. D420a
CCCCAGATACGATCACAGGCGCTAATGGTGACCTAACCATAGACGCTAATGGTCACTGGGTATTTACCGCCAACAGTGCATTCAACCAACTCAACGTTGGCGACAAGGTTGAAGAGACGTTTACGGTTACGTCTGTTGATGGAACACCATCCACGATCAAAGTGACCATTAATGGTACCAACGACGCAGCTACGGTGAGTAGCGCAACGGTAGCCGTTGATGAAACTGACTCTGCGGTAACGACTTCAGGTACATTAACGAGCACCGACATTGATAACCCAGATAACACCTTTACACCAGATTCGATCACAGGCACTCATGGCGATCTAACCATAGATGCCCCCGGTCACTGGATCTTTACGGCTAACAGCGCGTTCAACCAACTCAACGTTGGTGACAAAGTTGAAGAGACATTCACAGTAACGTCTGTCGATGGAACTCCATCCACGATTAAAGTAACCATCAATGGTACTAACGATGCCGCTACAGTGAGTAGTGCAACGGTAGCCGTCGATGAAACAGACTCGACAATCACAACTTCAGGCACCCTAACCAGTACCGACGTTGATAACCCTGACAACACCTTCACCCCAGATACGATCACAGGCACTCATGGCGACCTAACCATTGATGCCAATGGTCATTGGGTCTTCACCGCCAACAGCGCGTTCAACCAACTCAATGTTGGCGACAAAATTGAAGAAACATTTACGGTTGCGTCTGTCGATGGCACACCATCCACGATTAAAGTGACCATCAACGGTACCAACGATGCAGCTACAGTAAGTAGTGCAACGGTAACCGTCTATGAAACGAACACGGCAATAACCACATCTGGCACCCTAATCAGCACCGATATCGATAACCCGGATAACGCCTTTACTGCTTCAACTCAGCACGGTACCCACGGTGACCTAACCATCGATGCAAATGGTCACTGGGTATTTACTGCCAACAGTGCGTTCAACCAACTTAACGCTGGCGACAAAGTTGAAGAGACATTTACGGTCACTTCAATCGATGGCACTCAGTCCACTGTGAAAGTGACTATTAACGGTACCAATGACGCAGCTACGGTGAGCAGCGCAACTGTAGCTGTCGATGAAACGGATAAAGCAATCACAACTTCAGGTAACCTAACCAGCACCGATGTCGATAACCAAGATAATGCCTTTACGGCTTCAACTCAGCACGGCACACATGGCGACCTAACCATCGATGGCAATGGGCATTGGGTATTTACCGCCAACAGTGCATTCAACCAACTCAACGTTGGCGATAAAGTTGAAGAAACATTCACGGTTGCGTCTGTCGATGGCACGCCATCCATGATTAAAGTAACAATAAACGGTACGAATGATGCGGCTACGGTGAGCAGTGCTACTGTGGCTGTTGATGAAACTGACTCAGCAATTACAACCTCTGGCATCCTAACCAGTACCGATGTCGATAATCCGGATAACACCTTTACACCAGATTCGATCACAGGTACACACGGCGATCTAACCATTGATGCCCATGGTCATTGGGTATTTACTGCTAACAGTGCGTTCAACCAACTCAATGTCGGTGACAATGTTGAAGAGACATTTACGGTTGCTTCTGTTGATGGCACTCCATCGACGATTAAAGTGACCATCAACGGCACTAACGATGCGGCTACGGTTAGTAGCGCAACGGTAGCCGTCGATGAAACTAACTCAGCCGTAACGACTTCCGGCACTTTAACCAGCATCGATATTGATAACCCAGACAATAGCTTCACACCTGCTTCGATCACAGGTACGCACGGCGACCTAACCATTGATGCCAATGGTCACTGGGTCTTCACA
>NZ_JAHGAN010000041.1:0-53166 GCF_030248625.1 Vibrio sp. D420a
TACGAGATACGAGATACGAAAAGCTCGGTGAAACAATGAGATACCAAAAAGCGCCTCCAAATGATTGAGAGGCGCTTTTTTGTATATGGGATGTTGGATGTGGAGTTATTGTGTCGCGGACTCAAGCACTTCGGTAAAGCGAGCCCAAGACTTCTGGTCGGCTTCGAGTTGATAGTTCATAGAGCCAAACACTGTGAATGCATGAGGAGCGCCGCTATACGTCAGCATTTCATGTTCAACGTTCGCTGATTCCAGTTGTTCAGCTAGGCTGCCAAAATCCGCCATAGAGATCATGGCATCCGCAGTACCGTGGAAAATGACGACTTGGGACGGTGTTTGGGAGTAGTCTTGCCCGTCAGGTGTTGATAGGCCGCCATGGAAAGAGACATAGGCTTTAGATGGAATCGCAGCCCGAGCCGCTTCTAAGACGGCAGCGCCGCCAAAACAGTATCCCATCATGACGTTGTTATCGAGATTACCACCCAGTTTCTCAGCTTGAGCTGCAGCGCCCATGAGTAGAGAACGCATTTTCTCTCTGTCTTTATAGAGCTCTCCAGTGTGCTGCTTTTTGTCTTTCACTTCGGTTGGTCGAATGCCTTTACCAAAAAGGTCGACAGCAAATACGTTGTAACCCAGTTCATTGAGCATCTCTGCTCGCTTTTTTTCGTAGTCAGTCAAGCCATCCCAGTCATGAACAAGCAACACCAATGGTGCGTTGTCACTGGATTCGCTCCAATAACCTTCGTATTCAAGGCCATCGACGGTATAGGGTATGTTCTCGCCTGCGATAACAGGCGTGCAGAGTGCTGCACTGAGTAAAGATAGAGCCGTTCGAATTTGCATAGGTCCTTCCTGTCGGTATTTTCCCAATGGAAAGTATAGAAAAGAACTTTACCGCTGCATGGCTGACAACATAAAAACGAGATATTACTTCGAAGGCAATACTTAAACTGACTACCAATCCAGTGTTTGGTTGGCAGTCATTTCTGGGTATTTACGTTGATAACGAGGCAGCATAGATTCGTTGCCGAGCAAGCCACCTTGATGAATATAGATCAGTGTTTTGTCTGGGTTATCTTGTTGCCATTGCTCTAAACATTGCCACATCAAAGGGTCGTAAAGTAGATCGAACTCGACATCGGTTTCTTCTAAAAGGTCGAGCCACATTTGGTAATCTCGTTGATAGAGTTTACCGAAGTGATGCTTGGTCTCCAGAGGAAGAATTTGTGGGTGATCGTTTTCACCCAGTTCTTCAAACTGTTTTGTCAGGTAGTCACTACCACCAACACAAGCACAGGTAATGACGGGAATGTTGTGCACTTTAAGATGTTTGTGGAGATAAAGTGCGGTGCTCCCCGTGCCAGCTGGTAGGGCGATGACAAAGTCATACTTAGGTTCGAAACGTGTCCAGCTTAAGATCTCCATTGCGAGCTGTTTTACGCCATACTCAGACATCTTGCTGCGTCCACCTTCTGGTAGCACGATACACTCAGGCCCCGGCTGTCTGACTTGTTCAATATAATCTCTTGGGTGCAAGTCACTAGCGACTACTTGCATGCTGATCACCTTGGCGCCAAGGTCTAACGCACCACGGTAGTTTCCTATCGGTTTATCAATCAACCATTGAGGTAAGTGATCAACGTAAAACTCCAAATTCCAGCCCTTTATCTTCGCCAGTGCAGCCAGTGACAACAATGAGTTTGCTTGGGCAGAACCGTAGCAGATCAATGTCGTGATGTTCGGATGCTCCTCTTCAAGAAGCTGCATGAACTTACGCGCTTTGTTACCACAAAAATGGGAGTGCAATTGATCATCACGCTTTAAAAAGAAAGTGCGGCCATTGAATTGATGTTGTGTGATAGGGCTATTGTTGAGTTTCATGTTGGATGGATGCCACGGGGCATATGTTGAACATTTGGAGGCGCAGTATCAGATAACTGATAGTGCAAGTAAACCGTTTGAATCAATGTTTGGGTGGATAGTTCACCCAAACATCGGGTCTTGTGTGTTTAGTGTGAGGTTGGAATTATTGTGGTTGTTGGTCAAATACCACCAGTGCGACGCAGCCACCGTCTTGATGGTTAATGAGTTCAAAATCCCAATGGTATCGGTTACAGAGATCTTCCACGATTAGCAACCCCAAGCCGTGCCCACTTGGGTTGTACTGTTCAGTCAACCCTTCACCTTGGTCATGGATACTGATCAAATGTTGGGTCAGGGTGATTTCCACTTTGCCACGGTTGGTAGCAGCAATGGCGTTTCTCAGTAGGTTGCCAATCAACATATTAAGTATCGCGCTGGTGGCTCGAATACTGGGCTCACCTTCCACTTCCAGTGTCACATCTACTTGCTTTTCGCTCGCTTGTGCAGAGTTCTTCGCAATGATCTGTTCGAGCTCTTGCTGGCTGAACAGACGAATTGGCGCGTCGTCTTGATTTCGTTCATAACGAACTAGCCCTAGCAGCGCGTCAACCATTTCGGACATTTGAGAAACTGCATCGTCGACACGTTTTACTTGGCGATGTTGGAATTCTGTCATTTGGCTACGTAGAAGCAGCTTGTTCGAACCTCGCGCAACGGTAAGAGGCGTGCGCAGTTCATGACTAGAGTAGCGAGCAAAAGCCTGTTCACGTTTTACTAGCGCATTGATTTCACGACGGTACTCATTGAGCTGGTTTGTAAGTTGGCGAAACTCAATCGCTGCACCATCTTGGACGGAAAATTCCTGATTGAGGTTATTTTTATTGTTCTCTAACTGTTTTGCCAGTGAATTAAATGGCTCGATTAATCGTTGAGAGAGGCGGTACAGCAGTGCTCCAAAGCTGAAGATCAGAATCGCCAACAATGTAAGAACAAAGGAGGTCGCATAGAGAAGCTCTGTGACGTCAAACTCTATTCGGTCTATTTCAGAGAGTAAGATAAGCGGATAGGTTACCCCATCGTGTGAATACTCACCGATATACACCATGCGCGAATGCGGTTCATCACCGACTTCGCCAATGAAACTCTCTTTGTTATCGATATACTTTTGATAGCGATCAGGCACCAGAGCAGGGTCATTGAAAGCGGTGGTGAGGTCATCAATGCGGACTTCACCTTGTGCTCCGGCTTCAAAGAGGGTGACGGCATAGTTCCGGTCGATAAGGATACGCCTTTCACCGACTCGGTCTTCCGATAGGTACAGAGCAGCGATAAAGACCGCATAGACAAAGGCTGTAATGATAACGGCCATCAACCCAAAGAATAGGGCGAGTCGACCGGTTAGGCTTTTGGTGCTGCTCAGTACACTTAATATCACGAGTTGGACTCCAATCTAAAACCGACCTTGGGTACGGTAATCAGCATCTGTTGGTCAAAAGGTTTGTCTAGTTGGTTTCTTAGCTGATAAATGTGGCTGCGCAAGACATCGTTATTGGGTTCGTCTTCTTCCCAAAGCTTATAGGAGATATCCTCACGGGTAACCACATCCGGCGCACTCTTACATAACATTTCAAGGATGGTATAAGTGGTTGGATTGAGAGCCAATAGCTTGTCTTGTCGATAGGCTTTACGCGTCTTTTGGTCAATGCTGATTTCACCAAATACCAACTTACTCGATGCTACGGCGCCGTGGTATCGGCGAACTAGGGCTTTCATTCGAGCTTCTAGGATATCGAGGTCAAACGGCTTGGTCAGGTAATCATCGGCACCATGTTCAAAACCAGCGAGCATGTCGTCTCGGCTATCTAGTGCAGTAAGCATCAGAATAGGGGTGGTGTTGCCGTTCTCACGCAGTTTGTTGCAGACAGTGAGTCCATCCATCCGAGGCAGCATCAGGTCTAGGATAATGATATCGAAAGAGTTATCCATAGCGAGTTGTAAGCCGAGTTCGCCATTATCAGCATAATCTAGTTCCATGCCAATACACTCAAAGTAGTCGAACAGTACACCTGCAATTTCACGGTTATCTTCTACCAGCAATACTCGTTTCATCTCATTACCCATTAGGACTTATTTGTTATAACGATCATCCTGAATTGACGTGAAAAATATGTCAATAACATAACTTTCATGGTGCGGTAGTTAGTCTGCTTACGGAATCAAAAAATAGAAGACCGTATTATGACTGAACTTCACATCAATTCGCGCCGCTCAAGCGAACCTCAAATTAGCCCGGCAATCTCGCTGTCTATCATTGTGCCTTTCTTTAATGAAGAGGAAGTACTGCCCGAGTTCCACTCGCGCTTAACTAAGGTACTTGATGAACTGCCCATCTCGAGTGAGATCGTCTATGTCGATGATGGTAGCAAAGACAATAGCTTGGCTGTGGTGGAGTCGTTTAAGTCAATTGCGAGCTCTATTTCAGTCATTGGTCTATCACGTAATTTTGGTAAAGAGTCTGCGATGAGCGCAGGTTTAGAACATTGCCGTGGTCAAGCGGTGATCTTATTGGATGCGGACTTACAAGATCCGCCAGAACTGATTCCAGATATGGTTTCTAAATGGCGAGAAGGTTATGACGTTGTCAATATGCAGCGCAGTCAGCGTGATGGCGAGACTTGGTTTAAGAAGTTCTCAGCAGCAAGTTTTTATCGCGTAATGAACGCCGCAGCAAAAATCGATGTACCTGAGAACGTTGGAGATTTTCGCCTGCTAAGCCGTGAAGTTGTCGACCACATCAATCAGCTTCCAGAGCGTAATCGCTACATGAAAGGCATCTTCTCTTGGCCAGGCTTTAAGCAAACCACAGTGCAATTCAAACGCGATGCACGCTTTTGTGGTGAGACCAAATGGAACTACCTCAAGCTACTTGGCTTGGCGATGGATGGCATCACCTCTTTCTCTATTCGACCACTGCGTATCGCAACCGCGCTTGGCAGTATGGTCGCTCTCAGTGCCTTCGTTTACGGCATGTTTATCATCTTTAAAACCTTGATGTTTGGTGAGCCGATTACGGGTTATCCGTCGATGATGGTTGTCCAGCTAGCGCTTGGTGGTATCCAGCTTCTTAGTATTGGTCTGATGGGCGAATACATTGGCCGTATCTTCATCGAAACTAAAAATCGTCCTTTGTATCTCATTCAATCTGTTGTCGATAAACCGGCACTCAAAACAACGTATAAATTAGAGGAATCAGCATGAGCCTGAACAGAACGCACCTGTGGTATTTATTAGCCTTCGCGCTAATTCTTAGGTTGCTGTCACTGGCGACGTATCCGTTGATGGATACTACTGAAGCACGTTACGGCGAAATGGCTCGCCTGATGGTTGAAACCGGCAACTGGCTCACACCTCAGTTTGACTACGGTGTGCCTTTTTGGGGTAAGCCGCCACTGTTTACTTGGATGAGTGCAGCCGGCATCGAGCTGTTTGGTTTGAGTGAATTCGCAGTTCGTGCTCCTCATTGGTTAGCGGGCGTATTCACTATCTTATTGATCGCCTATTTTGCTAAACGTACCGGGCAGAGCGCATTGGTTGCTGCTGTGGTATTGGCAACATGTGGCATTTTCTCGATTGCTGCGGGTGCGGTGATGACGGATATTGCTCTTACACTGGCCATGACCATCGCTATGCTCGGCTTCTACCTGTGTTGGAAAGGAGAGGGCAGCAAGCGTATTAATAATGCTTGGGGCTATGTCGGTTTCATTGGTCTTGCTTGCGGTCTGCTTGCCAAAGGTCCTGTCGCGATTGTGATCATGGGTATCGCGGTTTTCCCGTGGCTTGTTTTACAACATGGATTGATTGGTGCATTCAAAGCCTTGTGGCAGCGTTTTCCAATTGTCTCTGGTTTGGTGTTAATGATGGCGATTGCTCTGCCTTGGTACATCATGGCAGAAATGGCGACACCGGGTTTTATCGATTACTTCATCGTTGGCGAACACTTCAAGCGTTTTGTTGTAAGCGGTTGGGAAGGCGACCTCTATGGTTCCGCTCACGACGAAGCTCGAGGTATGATTTGGGTATTCTGGATTCAAGCGGCAGCCCCTTGGTCGATTGTACTGCCAATACTGGCGTTTGCTCGTCGCCAGAAGATCAAAGAGCAAAATCAAACCAACAGTGGCTTATTTTCGTTCCTAATTTGTTGGCTGATTTCACCACTGCTGCTGTTCACTATGGCGGGAAATATTCTCCCTGCTTACGTGTTACCGGGTATTCCAGCGTTAGGTCTGCTTGTGGCAATGCTGGTGGTAGAGAAAGATAAGAAGTGGTTCTCAAGTGTCGCGCTAGTGTTGCCTGTATTGCTGATGATAGCCATGGTGTATTTGAATTTAGGTAAGGCGAACGAGAAGAGTGACCGGATTATCTTCAACCATATTGAAGACGACGCCCCAAGTCACTACATCGGTAAGCGTCCATTCTCTGGTCAGTTCTATAGCTTAGGGCAAGCAAAAAAAATCACCGATATCTCAGAGGCAGATACGAGTGATAAGTTCTACTTGATTGGCAAGAAGGCAGAGGTTGAGTCGGTCATTGCACAGAATGCATTAAGCTGTGTGCGAGAACCCGTTGATAAACAGAAACGCGCGTTATTCAGTTGTAAGCCAATGAGTCCGACAGCAGTTGCTGAACCCGTTGCCGTAAAGATTCTCGATGAAAATGCCATTTCACTTTAGAACGATGACCTCAAGTATCGAAAGAGTATTGAGGTCTCATCATCAGCTAATTAAGTTTGCATGTGTTGGTGCTGGTGGGTTTGTTGTCGATTGTGTCGCTTTCGCTCTATTTCATTTTGTGGGTGATTTGTCGGTGATGTGGGCAAGGGTGTTGGCCTTTCTAGTCGCGGCAACCAGCACTTGGATTGGTAACCGAGTGCTAACGTTCGAATACCAAGGGACAGGGTCACGCAGGGATGATTTTAAGCAATGGCAAAAATTCATGACCTCCGCAATGATATCGGCCGTACCCAACTTAATCTGTTTTATGGCTCTCATATTAATACTGCCTGAATTCTATGGCTCGCTGTTTTTGGCTATGGCGGTCGGGGTGTTGGTTGGAATGGTCAGTAACTACTTACTCAGCAAGGCTTGGGTGTTTAAACAAACTCAAGCTTAGCCACTCATCTAGCCACAGAAACAAAAAAGTCCAAGTGGGGAAATCACTTGGACTTTTGTCATTTAAAGCGAAGGGTTGTCGTTTAACTACTTAAAGTTAACTTCGCTACTGAAAGCTCTCGTTGTTATTAAGAGTTAGCGCTGCGCCGCACGTTGGCGGTTCTTTCCGTTACCAGAAGGTTTGCCACCTTGGCCATTGCCCGCTTTGTTGCGGTTTGGTTTGCCGTTTCCTTGAGATTGTCCGCCCGGACCTTTCTTAATGAAACCGCTCGCTGGTTTACGACCGTTGCCGCCGCCATTTCCGTTGCCCTGATGACCATTACTTTGGCCGTTGTTACTATTAGGCTTCTTACCACTTGGCTTTTTGCCTGAATGGTTACGTGGCTTCTCGCCGCCAAGACCCGGTTGAGATTTACTGTGCTTGGTCGCGAAACGGTGAGCACCGTGACGACCAGACTTACGACGTTGTGCTGGTGTTTGTGCATCAAAGTCTTCTTCTGGCACCAAACAACCCGGCTTATCACCGATTAGGTGCTTCTTCCCCATGTCGATTAGTGCTTCGCGAATCAGTTTCCAGTTCTCTGGATCGTGGTAACGCAATAGTGCTTTGTGCAGACGACGTTGACGGTCACCTTTTGGCACAGGAATATCTTCACGCTTCTTGTATTTAACGCGTTTCAGAGGGTTGGTCTCTGAGTAGTACATCGACGTCGCGTTACACATTGGTGATGGGTAGAAGTTCTGAACTTGGTCACACTCATAGTTGTGCTTCTTCAGCCAAAGCGCGAGGTTAAGCATGTCTTCATCTTCTGTACCCGGGTGAGCCGAGATGAAGTAAGGGATCAGATACTGTTTCTTGCCCGCTTCAGCACTGTACTTCTCGAACATCTCTTTAAAGCGGTCGTAAGTACCCATACCCGGCTTCATCATCAGATCAAGAGGGCCTTTTTCGGTATGCTCTGGTGCAATTTTCAGATAGCCACCAACGTGGTGTGTAACCAACTCACGTACGTATTCTGGAGACTCAATCGCTAGGTCGTAACGAACGCCAGACGCGATCATGATCTTCTTAACGCCTTCCACTTTACGTGCAGAGCGGTACAGGTCGATAGTGTGTTTGTGGTCTGTGTTTAATTTCTCACAGATCTTAGGGAACACACACGATGGACGACGACAGTTCACTTCCGCTTTCGGGTCCGAACAGCCTAAGCGGTACATGTTCGCAGTTGGGCCACCCAAGTCAGAGATAGTGCCTGTAAAGCCAGGTACTTTCTCTTTAATGTCTTCGATTTCATCCAAGATAGACTCTTTTGAGCGGTTCTGGATGATACGACCTTCGTGCTCGGTAATTGAACAGAAAGAACAACCACCGAAACAGCCGCGCATGATGTTCACTGACGTTTTGATCATGTCGTAAGCAGGAATCTTCGCTTTGCCATACATAGGGTGAGGGACACGCTTGTATGCAAGGCCGAATACATAGTCCATCTCCTCTGTTGTGAGAGGGATTGGCGCTTGGTTTACCCAAAGTTCGCGATCACCGTGACGTTGAATCAGAGCACGACCAGAGTATGGGTTCGTCTCTAAGTGCAGAATGCGGCTAGCGTGAGCGTAAAGAATGCGGTCATTGTTTAGCTTTTCAAATGCAGGGATACGAACCGCTGTTGTTTTCGCATCATGGCGAGAAGGGCGGATAGTAATTGGCTGCGCTTTTGGCTCTTCGTCTTTCTTCGTATCACACTGGGTTTCAACCTCGTATGGGTTAACCGGTACATAGGCTTTGTTCGGCTTTTCGATACGAGAAGAGTCGATGATCTTGTAACCTTCTGGCGCAGCAGGCAAGTTGACCGCAGTACCACGAATGTTAGTCATGTTCGCGATATCTTCACCATCGGCTAAGCGGTGTGCAACTTCAACCAATGCGCGCTCTGCGTTACCAAATAGAAGGATGTCTGCTTTTGCATCGAAAAGAACAGAACGACGAACTTTGTCAGACCAGTAATCGTAGTGAGCTACGCGGCGAAGACTTGCTTCAATACCACCTAGAACAATCGGTGTGCCTTTGTAAGCTTCACGACAACGCTGTGAGTAAACCAGTGTTGCACGGTCAGGACGCTTACCACCTTCGTTATTTGGCGTGTAGGCATCATCGTGACGTAATTTACGGTCAGAGGTATAACGGTTGATCATGGAGTCCATGTTGCCCGCAGTAATGCCGAAGAATAGGTTTGGTTTACCTAGCTTCATGAAGGCATCTTTATTGTCCCATTTTGGTTGAGCAATAATACCTACGCGGAAGCCTTGTGCTTCAAGCAAACGGCCGATGATCGCCATACCAAAGCTAGGGTGATCGACATAAGCGTCGCCCGTTACGATGATAATGTCGCAGCTGTCCCATCCAAGAGCATCCATTTCCTTTCTACTGGTTGGTAAAAAGGGAGCTGTGCCGTAGCATTCGGCCCAGTATTTTTTGTGTTCGTGAATAGGAGTGATATCGCTGTACATATTTCGACCTCTGATTTTTGAGGCGGGAATTATAGCGACATGCGCCCTGACTAGCCAGTAGAACATGCCCCTGATAGTTCTAGTGTCTTTCCCTCAATAAACTATGTATCGCTATGTCGGGAGGAGATTCTTGGAAAGAGCATAGACCAAGGATACGAGACAGTGAGCAAATTGATGATTTTGATTAGTGTTCCAAGCAGTTTTTGATATCATTCTGCGAAAATAAGTCCATATAAGTAGATCCCAATGATCGAATCTGTATTACTTCAACTTGCGCCTATGTTATTGGGTGCACAACTCGTCCTTACGCTGATCTTAGTGAAAGGGGATATCTGCCCAGGCCAGCGTGGTCGTATTCATAAGGTATTGCCAGCTATCGGCGTACTTTGGTTGGCAGTTGCATCACTCAAGGTCGAAGCTTTCTTAGTGGTATTTGCCATCTTCTATTTCTTCTCTCAAGTTCAGACTAAGAAGACTCGTGATGCTGGCCCTATCTGGGTGATGTATCTGGCCTGTGGTTTGGCACTCTCTTATGTGGGTATTCAAGCGAGCGAAAAGGCAACTCTAGTTGGCTTAATCTCATCTCTGCTTCTTACAGTTCTACTAGGTAGCGCCTTCTCTCATCTATTGCTGACGATTGCACGAACGCGCCTTCAGGCATTCCATCGTATTTTGCCGGTTGCTGGTATCTTGAGCGGTATGCTGGTGGTGTTGGCTACTGTGCTAGGCGTTTACTCGCTTTCTGATGCAGTATTGGAGCCTATGGTTCCGTCGCTACTGTTCAGCTTTGCCCTGTTGATTTCATCGATTGTGGTTTGGTGTTGGCACCTGTTGTTCGCGAAAACACCTGAAAAAATCCAACTTGCTGTTGCCTTGTTGATGCTGATCGCGTCGGTTGTGGGCTTAGAGCCAATCTGGGCGCTTTAGCAATTTATGAACTTCAGCAATTTAGGCACTATAGCAATTTGGGAACTTTAGAAAGTTGCGAATTGTTCTTTGATTGAGCGAGAAATGTGATCTGTTAATAAGCGGGTTTACCATTGTCGTTCTAAACTTAAATCAGTCGATGTGTTCGTAAGGAGTAGGAGATGGATTTAAGCAACGTCAAAAGCCTAGATAGCATTATTCTATTAGGGATCGTCAACGAAAAGTTACGCCTTGAATGTGATAGTTTTGAAGAGCTTGTCAGCATGTATGAAATGGATATCGAAAGCGTGGTGGGCAAACTGGATATGCTCGGCTACCAATACGATCCATTGACCAATCAATTCAAATCCTATCCGAGATAACTGCTTAGCGCGGTAACGGTTTAACATGGTAACAGTTTAAAGAGCTTAAAAAGCCACAGATGCTCAGTCTGTGGCTTTGTTGTTTTTGGAACTTTTAAAACTGCGTATTTTGTAAAAAATAAGGCTTATATGGTTAGACGACTTTGATTCCATCGAGGTGACTCTTACTTTGTTGTCTTGCAGTGCTGAAGAAGGCTTGTAAGTAGCGTTTGTCTTTGTCTGAATTTCTTACCGCTGCAAATAGGCGACGAGATAGCCCTTTCCCGAGCGGTTTGCTAGCAATCAATCCTTGTCTTGAAAACTCACTGATTGCCCAGTTCGGTAGTGCTGCTACACCTAATCCTGCAGATACCATTTGTACAAGCATCAATGTATTGTCAGCCTGTTTCCATTTCTTAGGTTCGATCCCCGCTGGTTGAAGAAAGTGCTTTACCACATCTAGACGCTGTTTCTGAACAGGGTAGGAGAGCATCGTTAGATCGACCAAGTCTTCTGGTTGAATTGCTTTTTTCTCAGCAAGGGGAGAGTTAATTGCTGTGATCAGGCGCATCTCAAAATCGAACAGCGGCTCATAGTGAACTTCAGATCTAGGCTGGATATCGGAGGTGATCACTAGATCCAGTTCTCCTGCCATCAAAGCAGGTAAAGGCTCAAAGCCAAAGCCAGATGAGAAGTCGAGGGTCACGCTTGGCCAAGTCACTTGATACTCTTTAAGTGCTGGCATTAACCATTGAAAACAGGAGTGGCATTCAATCGCCATATGGAGCCTGCCGTTAACATCTTCCTTAAGACTAGCCAGTTCATTCTCCGCCTTTGCCAGTTTCGGTAACACCTCATCCGCCAGTCTGAGCAGTATTTCACCCTCGGAGGTGAACTTCACTGGACGAGTTTTACGCAGAAAAAGCTGCCCACCCACGCGAGCCTCAAGATCTTTCAATTGATGCGATAACGCAGATTGCGTTAAGTGTAGTGATGTCGCGGTCGCTGTTAGAGAGCCGCTATCACGCAATGTGGTCAATGTTCGCAGATGTTTGAGCTCTATCATGAGTAATCCTCATAGTTCCTAAGCTGATGTTCAATATTTCTTAATAACTACCCTACGCCGTTTTTGTGGATGTGTAAACATCTGGACGTCTAAATGTTTTCGGTTTTCTCATGTGTGAATTAATGAACATGAGGTTTTATAATAAACAAGTTGAATATTTGGAGATTGTTCACAAATACGTTTGGCGAGATAGTTTAGCCATCCAGACGCCTTTTATCGAAATTATTCAGCGTCTGACCGGATTTAAAATAGTGATTAAGGAATAGGCTCATGACAACAACGACTCATATTTTAGGCTACCCACGTATTGGCGAAAAACGAGAACTCAAATTCGCTTTGGAAAAGTATTGGCGTGGGGAAATCGATCAAACGGAACTCAAGGCTGTCGGCAGTCAGTTGCGCGAACGTAATTGGCAAGTTCAATCGGACGCCAATTTAAGTTTTGTCACGGCTGGCGATTTCGCTTGGTACGATCATGTTCTTGCTACTACGTTGCTTCTTGGTCATGTGCCAAAGCGTCATGATCAAGGCTTCCCTGATTTGGATACGCTGTTCCGTGTTGGTCGCGGCCAATCTCAGAGCAGTTGTTGTGGTTCAAATCATAACCATGACCAAGATGGCGCCGCGGCATCAGACATGACCAAATGGTTTAACACCAATTATCACTACATTGTGCCTGAGTTCAGCCAGGACGACTC
Source organism: Vibrio sp. D420a (assembly GCF_030248625.1). Taxonomy (NCBI): domain Bacteria; kingdom Pseudomonadati; phylum Pseudomonadota; class Gammaproteobacteria; order Vibrionales; family Vibrionaceae; genus Vibrio; species Vibrio sp. D420a. The sequence continues at coordinate 12,569 of NZ_JAHGAN010000041.1, forward strand.
TTTTGAGGTTAGCTGGCCGCAACTTTTTGATGAGGTCAATCAGGCGATTAAAGCGGGCCATAAAGTGAAACCAGTATTGTTAGGGCCACTGTCATACCTTTACCTAGGTAAGGAAGTGGAAGAGGGGTTTGATCGTTTGAGTTTGTTGCCTCGCTTGCTAACCGCATATCAGGGAATTCTGGCGAAGTTAGCGAAGTTGGGCGTTGAGTGGGTACAGATCGATGAACCGATTCTTGCCTTGGAGCTAGAAACCAAATGGTCAGAATCATTCAAGCTGGCTTACCAAGTGATTCAGGGCGACGTAAAGCTCCTGCTAACGACCTACTTTGATTCCGTGAGCGATACGTTAGATAAGATTATCGACCTTCCGGTAAACGGCCTGCATATTGATTTAGCTGCTGCTTCTCAGCAGTTGAACGACGTCGTTGAGAAGCTACCTCAAGATTGGGTGCTTTCTGCGGGAGTCATTAATGGGCGCAACGTATGGCGCGCTGATTTGGCTTCTCAACTGACATCGCTTCAATCTATCAAAGAGTCGTTAGGAGAGAGGTTATGGGTCGCAAGCTCTTGTTCTCTACTGCACAGCCCAGTCGACTTAGAGCTTGAAGAGACATTAACTGAAGAGGTGAAGAGTTGGTTTGCATTCGCCAAGCAAAAAGTGGCTGAAGTGAGCTTGTTAGGTGCTGCGTTAGATGGCGATCAGAAAGCGATATTAGCCTGTGAAACTTACAGCTTACCGATTGAAGCACGTAAGCAAGCGACCCACGTGAATAAGCCACATGTTCAAGCGAGATTGAAAACACTGACGAAAGCAATTGGCGAGCGAAGTGCACCTTATACAGAGCGTGCGGCTCACCAGTCTGAAGTACTAGGTTTACCATTGTTACCGACAACAACGATAGGTTCTTTCCCGCAAACTGGAGAAATACGAGTTCAACGCAGTGCTTATCGCGCAGGAAAGCTGAATGAAAGTGAATACAAACAAGCATTGAAAGGGCACATTGCAGACGCCGTTAAACGCCAAGAAGCGCTTGATCTTGATGTGCTTGTTCACGGGGAAGCAGAACGTAATGACATGGTTGAGTACTTTGCTGAAAACTTAGCTGGTTTCCAGACGACCAAGTTTGGATGGGTTCAAAGTTACGGCTCTCGTTGTGTGAAGCCAGCCATCGTTGTTGCTGATATTGAGCGAGAAAACCCAGTCACCGTTGAGTGGTCGACTTACGCCCAGTCGCTGACCTCTAAGCAGATGAAAGGCATGTTGACCGGGCCTGTGACAATCTTGTGTTGGACTTTTCCTCGAGAAGATATTTCCCGTAAAGAGATTGCTAACCAGTTGGCGTTTGCACTGCGTGATGAAGTGTCTGATTTGCAAGATGCCGGCATTAACATTATTCAGATTGATGAACCTGCGATCCGTGAAGGTTTACCTTTGAAGAAAGCCGATCATGCGGAGTATTTAGAGTGGGCTGTGGATGCGTTTAAAGTCTCTGCTGCAAGCGCGAAGCCAGAAACTCAGATTCATACCCACATGTGTTACAGCGAATTTAATGAGATCATCGAGTCAGTTGCAGCACTAGATGCCGATGTTATTACCATTGAAACTTCTCGCTCAAACATGGAGTTGCTCAAAGCGTTTGAAGAGTTCAATTATCCGAATGAGATTGGCCCTGGTGTTTATGATATTCACTCGCCAAACATTCCATCAGAGGAGTGGATTGTTGGCTTACTTAAGAAGGCAGCAGAGAAGATCCCAGCAGAGCGTTTATGGGCTAACCCAGACTGCGGCCTCAAAACCCGTAACTGGGAAGAAACCGAAACTGCATTAGCAAACCTTGTTTCAGCGACGAAAGCATTGCGAAAAGAGTGGGAAGCTGAAGAAGTGTAAGACAAGTAAAGCTAGATTAAGGGTGTATATCTGAAGCCTTAATTGCATAAAAAAGCCTCGCAATCGCGAGGCTTCTGTTATTAACATTTGCTCGAATCTCGAATTAGCTACCGCTTTCGCAAGTTTGCTTGCTGATAAGCTGCTCGACCATCAATTGACCACGCGTATTGCGAATCTTGATGTTGTACGCCAAGCCCATATCTAGGTTGGCTCTTACTTCTGAGCTGGTACAGTAGCTATTCACGCTGCTTTTCAATACTTGATTCAGCGGCTTTGCGCCTTGAGCATCTTGGTTGTAGATCATCATGATTTCAATCACGGTGTTCTTCGCCAAGACACGCATTACTTTCAACGGGCCGTATTCGATCGGCAGGCCAGCTGATAGAACACCTGCACGGTGTTGCGCCATCATCTCTAATTGACGTTGTTTGTCTTGGTCACTTGAACTACAGCCCGCTAGGACGAGCGCAGCCAGTGATCCGATAATCCACTTTTTCACTTTAAAATACTTTCTTAAATGGTTTTACAATTACATTAGCATAGACGCCAGCTTCAATATATGGGTCTGCATCTGCCCAAGCTTGCGCTTCTTCTAGTGAATTAAATTCTGCAATAACCGTTGAGCCTGTAAAACCAGCTTCGCCTGGATTGTCTGAATCGATTGCAGGCATTGGGCCAGCAGTCAATAAACGGCCTTCATCGTGAAGTGTTTGTAGGCGCTCTAAATGTTGAGGGCGAACGCTTAAGCGCTTTTCCAATGAGTTTTCGACGTCTTGAGAGAAAATCACGTACCACATATTGGTATATCCTTATTTATACTTCACAAAAAAGAGGCTCGATGAGCTATGTAGCTAATTTACGCGAACTAATTGTATTTGGAAGGGGGAAAAAGAAGAAAGTGTGAATTGATGCGCGTCGAAGAGGGTAGGTCTTTAAAAGCTGAATAGAAAACGCTCTAAAGACCCGATATTAATTGGCTATTGGATTGTTAAGTTGTTGGACTACTTCGCAATAGCGCGAGGCTTGCCTTCAGAATCGATAGCGACATAGTTAAAGGTCGCGTCACAGACCATAAAACGGTCTTCGATACCGTGGTCACGAACGGGCTTAACCCATACCGCCAAGTCGATGCTCATTGAAGTGCGACCGATTTTGGTACATTCGCCGTAAACACATACCACGTCACCCACCTTCACAGGCTTTTTGAACGTGATGCTTGAAACCGATACCGTTACGATGCGGCCGCATGAGATTTCTTTCGCCAAAATGCCGCCAGCCAAATCGAGTTGAGACATAATCCAGCCACCGAAGACATCGCCATTGGCATTGGTGTCGGCAGGCATAGCAAGGGTGCGAAGAAGAAGTTGGCCTTTTGGCGCATCAGAAGTGTGACTCATTATAAGGGATTCCCAAAACATCAATAAGTCAGTGGCCGGCGTTTATCCTAGTGACCACTGTGAACGAAATAATGTGCAAGATTGTAACAAAAAATGAGATTGAGATCTCATTCGACCATTACTCCTCGTCTCGATTTTTCCCAGAAAGGGGCTGTTGTTTGTCTTTAGGTAAGCTTTTGTAGATGTATAAACCTGTCAACAAAGTAAATGTAATGGTTGCGACCAAAAGACCAAATACTTTGAAATTCACCCATACGTCGAGTGATAAATTGAAGGCAACATAGACATTTAAAGCGGCGCATAACACGAAAAATGCCGTCCATGCCCAGTTGATGTTACGCCATACAGAATCAGGCAGAGTGAGCTCTTTTCCAAGCATCCCCTTAATTGCCGGTTTTCCCATTAGTTGGCTTACAGTCAAACCAATAGCGAACAGTGCGTAAACAATGGTGACTTTCCACTTAATAAAGTTATCGTCATGCAGGAATATCGTCATACCACCGAATACAGCAACCATAGCGAAGGTGACGACCTGCATCTTCTCCACTTTTTTGTAGAGTAGGTAAGTCAATGCAATTTGAATGGCGGTTGCGGCGATCAATGCCCCTGTCGCGGTATAGATGTCATACATCTTATACAGAGCAAAGAAGATAATAAGCGGGATAAAGTCGATAATTTGCTTCATGTTAGACCGAACATCCTATTGAGGTACTTCTATTCAGTCTAGCTAAAAGTGCCTCGATGCAAAATAGACCGAAGCACTTGAAAATGAAATGTTTGATTGAGTGATCTTGTCACCGCGTACATGCAGTTTGGTAACGTGGGATAAGTTGTTTAATGTCTTCCAAGTAACCTTCACTTTTGAGGTTGTCGAGTGTTTGTTCGAGCTCTTCTTCACTCATCATAAAGCAAGTAGATTTCCCCGTAGTGAGATCCAAATACTCATGATATTCGCGTTCAGTAAAGTGGCCAATACGATCCATTAGTAGTGTTTTAATCCCATGGTGAATCAAGCCGTAATACGTATGTCTTTGTAAGGTCATAGCCTATCCTCCGTGACAAGCTGCAATGAGAAAAAAGTGCAACCTGCTTTATATTGGTTGGGTTGTCTATGACAAAGCAATTCGAATGCCATTTTCATGTCGAGGATGGATCTTTTTAACTCGAAAGAGTGATTTGTTTCATATTTTCATTCAGTTAAAAGAATGCTTCGTCTGCTTTCAACATAACAATACGTGTTGCGAGAAGAATAGTTTTATTTTTAGAGGCAATATTCCGCATCAATTTGAGAATAAATCGATTCTCATTTTGAAAAATGTCGGCAACCTGTAAGTTCTATGCTTTCCGTGCGGGGTTTACCGTCTATTCATAGCCGATCCGTTTCTATTCCATCAGAGCTAATCAACCAACCAATCAACCAGAGTGGATAGCGAAGTATTCTGGCGGTTCTTCGGTTGCAACAAGAAATAACCATTTCCTGAGAACACACTGCCTTCGCTCACTTTCACTAATCTGCCTAAATCGATGTCTTGTTTTGCAAGCGTGATATCACCAATGGCAATACCGAACCCCTGAATTGCCGCGTTCATTGCCTGATCAAGTGTCGCAAATTGCTGGTTATTTTTGCTTGAAAGTTCATTGCTGCCGATATGCTCCAACCACAATCGCCAGTCACTTTGCTCATTATTAGCGTGCAGCCAAGTGTATTGGGACAGCTTGTGTGGTTTGATGATGCTGGAATCAATCTCTGTCAGGTGCTCTTTAACAATAATCTGCGATTGGCATATTGGCGCAAGTTGCTCGTTAAACAACAGTTGGCTGACGATTGAGTGTTGGTTTGGTTTTTTACCATAGGTAATTACAGCGTCAAATGGGTCAAAGCTCGGCTCAAAGACGTGCTTGATAGTGGATGTTAGCTCTACATCAATCTCAGGGTAAGCCTGTTGAAACGACATCAATTTGGGTAGCAGCCAAGAGGTAATACAGCTTGGGGCATTGAGTTTTATTTTTGAAGGAGAGCTCGATACTTGATTCAGAGCAGATTGCAGCTGTTGGATGGTTGCTTGAATGAGTGGAACCAACTCTTCACCTTTAGGTGTTAACGATAGGCCACGAGCATGACGATAAAAAAGATCACACCCTAAGCTGTCTTCAAAGGCTAAAACCTGACGGCTAACAGCCCCTTGCGTGACGTTTAGTTCATGAGCGGCATGGGTAAAATTCAAGTGCCTTGCTGTTGATAGAAAGGCGAGCAAGGTTTTGGTGGAAGGCAGCGAATGATTCATATATATACCTATGACTTTTTATCATGGCTATTATGTAATTATTTCGATTCATTTATCAATAGTGTTCTGTTTGAATGTAAATACTTAATCATCATTTATGATTAAATATCTGGATATGTCGAATATATTGAATATGAAATCGGTGGTGATAACATTCTGATTATGTGGAAAGGAACGCCTCTTGATATCTTTTATCGATAGCTTAGTGCCTCAGGCAGTAAAAAAATTAATACCTTACCAATCGGCGAGAAGAATTGGTGGTGATGGGCGTGTTTGGTTAAATGCAAACGAGTTAGAGAGCTCACTGTTTCCGGGCGAAGTAGGGCATAACCGCTACCCTGACTTTTTGCCGCAAGACATAGCGAAAGCATACCAAGCGTATTGTGAAACGGATGCTGACACGGTTGCGGTGCGTGGAGCGGATGAAGCGATTGATCTATTAATCAGAACATTCTGTAAACCTGCTCAAGACAAGATACTAATTTGCTCTCCAACCTACGCAATGTATGAGTTTTGTGCTGATGCGTTGGCGATTGAAACACTAGATTCGCCGCTTAAGGAAGATTTCAGTTTAGATACTGCCGACGTGATAAAGAAAGCGGAGTTAGCGAATATCGTTTTCCTTTGTTCACCAAACAACCCAACTGGCAATGTGATCCCTAAATCGGATCTGGTAGAAGTTCTTGAAGGTACGCAAGGCAAATCACTCGTGGTAGTTGATGAAGCGTATATTGAGTTTGAACCGCAGACATCAGCCGTAAACCTAATTGAGCGCTATCCACACTTAGTGGTGATTCGCACTTTGTCTAAGGCGTTTGGACTAGCTGCCGTGCGTTGCGGGTTTATCTTGGCTAGCCCAAATGTGATGCAGTATGTCGCGAAGCTGATACCGCCATACCCAATGCCGGATTGCTCATCGCAAATAGTACTAGAGGCACTGTCTGACGAGCGAGTTTCAGCAATGCGAGATTCGACATTAGACTTGGTTGAAGTACGTAATCGCTTTGCAATTCAATTGGCAGAGTTTGATTTCATTGAGCAAGTTTACCCGTCGTCGACCAACTTTGTGTTGCTGAAGCACAAGCCTGAACACCAATTGTTTAGCGTATTGGCGAAAAATGGCATTGTAACCAGGAATCAACATCATGAGCCTGCGTTACGTAATTGCGTTCGCATCAGTATTGGCAGTAAAGAGAGCATGGATGAAGTGATAGCGTCACTTAATCACTACCAGAAAGAATTACGTCAGAGACAACACACTCAGAATACAGAACCTCAACTTCAACTCGATAAAGATCATATCTAGGATGGCAATGATGAAAAAGATACTACTAGGACTCACTTGCGCAGCTGCTCTACTTGGTACCGCCGTACAGGCGAAAGAGGTTCGCTTGGCCTCAGATTTTACCTATCCACCTTTTAACTACAAAAACAGCGACGGTGTGCCGGTTGGGTTCGATATTGAGATAGCCGATGCCTTATGTGAGCAAGCGAAATTGGACTGTACTTGGGTATCGCAAAGCTGGGATTCACTGATTCCCAGCCTACTGGCAAGAAAGTCAGATGTGATTATGGCGTCGATGCGTATTACGGAAGAGCGTAAGCGTAAGATCCTGTTTACGGATAAGTACTATCAAACCCCGGCAGTATTCGTTGCCGCTAAAAGCGCGACATTTGATATTGACCAAGATGGCTTAGCGGGTAAAACCATCGGCGTGCAGCAAGGGACTATTCATGATCGTTACGTGACCGACAAGTTCGGCAGTGTCGCAACCATCAAGCGTTATACTGGCCAAGATGAAGTCTACCTTGATCTTCAGAACGGTCGTTTAGACGTCACGTTTGGTAACTCAGACCAGCTATCACTTGCGTTCCTAGATAAAACAGAAGGAAAGGGTTTCGAATTCAAAGGTAAAGCGGTAACCGATAAAGCTTATATCGGTGAAGGCACTGCGCTGGCGTTAAGAAAACAAGATGCAAAATTAGCGGAGCAGTTCAATAATGCCATCGAAGAGATTCGAGCGAACGGCACCTACGATAAGATTGCCGCTAAGTATTTCTCTTTTGATATCTATGGTAGTGATCTGTAAATTTGAAGTATCAAATTTATAAAACAATTTAAACGATTAATATGTGCATAGTGGAAATGCTAGTAATTTAATATCGAATAATAAACCCCGAGAGCTCAAGTCCTCGGGGTTTTTCTTTGGGTGATGGGTAAGCGAGGCTTTAACAAAATTATAATCATTGATTAAACCTAGTTTGAACATAACGTGTCATTTGTTTAGTGAATCCATTCACTGAAGGAAGTGATCTGACGGTAACATAATTGTCAATTTGCGATAATTAAATAGAACCATATGCTGCTGTCTCGTTATATCAATATAAAAGTACAATTCGTCGTTCTTTTATCAATTATCTCGCTCAGTTTAGCGGCGATAATTACCATCAATGTCTTTATTCACCGTGATAATAGTCAGCGACTCACTCAATTAGAGTTAAGTTATTACCCTGCATTAGAGCATGCCACAAAAATAAACTCTCTGTTACCAAATGTGCGACAACAATTTGAAGCCGCTGTGATCATGGAAGACGAGCAGGCTATCGATTATGCACGCCAAATATCCGCTGATTTACAAGTCGAAGCAAATAAGGGAGCGATAGTTCTACCTTCACAAGCTGATGCGTTTAATCAATTGTCACTTTCGCTAAAAAAATACACCGAATCTGCATATGCGTTGAGTTCAGATTTCATTAATTTAAATGACTCGTTTGATAACTTAACGGTTAGGTCGAATAAGCTCAGCGCGGATTATGACTCGTTACTTGCGTTAAGCGACCAGCTACGTGCATCAGCGAGCCAAAATGTCGTTGATACCATTTTGCACTCAGAGAACGCCGCAAATGATGCTGCCCAACAATCAGTTTGGCTTGGGGTTTTCTTTCTCTTGTCTGTTTTTGCTGTCGGTTATGCAATCTTCAAATCTGTTATTAGCTCAATCCTGTTGGTAACCGAAAAAATGCAAGCCATTGCCACAGGTGATGGCGACCTGACGGTCCGAATTGATTACTCAGGCAAAGATGAAATTGCAACCTTAGTGCAAAGCGTTAACCAATTTATTGAAAAGCTTCAAGGGATCATCGCAAGCACTTTGAGTATTGGGCAGGAGCTGGAAGTTGTGAGCGATAAGATTCGCAGTGAATCCCATCAAACCTTGGCGTTAAACAGCACTCAACGTGACCATATTGAAGAAGTGACTGATGCGGTTAACAACATCATCGCTCTCATTGAACAAGTTGTTGGCTTTGCATCACATGCTGATTCACAAGCACAGAAAGCGAATGCAAGTGCGCAAACGGGTACTCAAGTTGTATTGAAAACAAGCCAGGAAATAGAAGAGCTGGCAAGCAACATCCGTGATACGGCAACTAAGTTAAAACAGTTGGACAAGAATGCGAGCAACGTTGGCTCAATCTTGAGCACGATACAAAGCGTTGCGGAGCAAACCAATCTACTCGCACTCAATGCTGCCATTGAAGCCGCTCGCGCGGGGGACCATGGGCGCGGTTTTGCCGTCGTTTCTGATGAAGTACGTGTCCTCGCCAATAACACCCAGCAATCTGCGACAGAGATTAATGCCTTACTTGGTGAACTAAAATCTGGCTCAAATGCGGCGGTAGGTGCTATGGACCAAGGGCTTGCAAGCTCGTCCCAGGCCGTTGGAGATGCGCAAAACGCGGGGGACTACTTACTCGAAATCAGTGGGCAGGTTGAGGAAATTACCGAGCTTAATCGTCAGATAGCGAGTACGACAGAACATCAGGCTCGCGCTTCAAAACAGATTCATACCCATATGGATGATTTTAGACAGTGCTCTCACCAAGTATCTCAGTCTACCGATCAATTAGAAGCTCTGAGTCACCAACTCAGTGACATCGTTACAGAGCTGAGCAAATCCACTTCACAATTCAAAGTATAACGGAGAACAATAATGACTCACTCCCCATTTCGCTTATTGCCTGTGGCAGTAGCGCTTGCGGCGTCGTTCGCAACACAAGCTGCAGATGAGCAAAAATTGGCTGAGCTAGAGAAAAAGGTCGCGATCCTTGAAGCGAAAGAGCAAAACTCAATTGCCGATAAGTTTAGCTTCAATGGCTTTGCGTCTTTAAACATGCAATTAGGTAATCAAAACCATGGCTTCATGAAGTCGGAAAATAAAGTGCGTTTTGATGAAGGTTCTTTGTTCGGTTTGCAAGGTGAGTTCGAAGTTAATGAATCGACTTCTGCGGTTGTTCAAATGGTCGCTCGTGGCAATAAAAAAGAGAACTGGTCTCCAGATGTAGAGTGGGCATTCTTAAGCCACAAAGTGACACCTAACTTGACTGTTCGTGGCGGTAAGTTACGTTTGCCACTGTTCATGTACTCTGACTATTTAGAAGTCGGTTATGCCCAGGTTGGCGTGAGAGTTCCTAACGAAGTATACGGCTCAGTGGTTTTAACCTCTCTCACTGGTGGTGACTTCATTTACGATATGGAACTGGATGACAGTACGCTTTCATTCCAAGGTTTTGCCGGTTCACAAAAGCTATCGGTATCAAAGCATAGCTACAACGCTGATACACAGTTTGATGATATTGCTGGTGGTGTAGTCAATTGGACTGATGACACTTGGACGCTTCGTGCCGTTTACGCACAGTCTGTGATTAGCTCTTCTACGAACTGGAACGAAAACAACCAGTCAGTGCTAAATTCAACGTTTGATGATGACAAAGCTAAGTTCTACGGTGTTGGGGGTCGATACGAAAATGGCAACCTAATGCTGGTTTCTGAAGTGACTCGCACAACGGTTGAAGGTTTTTACTACGACGTTGATGCTGCATACCTAACAGCGGCGTACCGCTTGAATGAAGTAACGCCATACGTGACAGTTTCACACATGGAAACACAAGACGATGACGAGCGAAACGCAACGGCAGACCGCCAGCTTGCAAATCTACTTCAAAATCCAAACAGTGTATCTGCGAGATACGCATATGGCTCAGCAAAAGCATTGGCTGATAAGCTAAATACACAACGCACTACGTACAGCATCGGTGCACGTTGGGACTTCCTTCCAAATATTGCCCTGAAAGGTGACATTAGCTACCTGACTGGCTTGGGTTCAACTTATGGCGGCATAGCATCGGAATATAAGAACGACGAAAACATCTTGTACACTTTGAAAGTTGACGCTGTATTTTAAGGAAGAGAGTCATGTTGAAAAAAACATTATTAGCCGCTGCTCTTCTTAGCAGTGTAAATGCGTTCGCAGGCATCGTTGTAGTTGGAAGCCCGTCGATGAGTGAGCTTGATGCATCCACAGTGAAGAAGTTGTATTTGGGTAAAGCGAAGTCACTGCAAATTGAAGCGGTTGACTTGGAAGATGGGCATCCAATGAAAACAGAGTTCCATCAAGCCATTACTCAAAAGACAGAGGCTCAGTTGCAAGCATATTGGGCTAAGCGAGTATTTACAGGTAAAGGTCAACCACCTACATCAGTAGGGCAGGAGAGCCTTGCAAAGGACATGGTTGCAAGCTCCTCGAATACCATTGCTTATATTGATGAATCCTTAGTTGATAGTTCAGTTAAAGTGATTTTGAAACTCTAGACTTAAAAGTGGCGCTCAATTTGAGCGCCACTCTTACATTGGCTTACGTTGAAACAATGGCTCTTACTGAACCCTTACATGGTATTGCAAACTTCTATGTTATTGTTTGTTGGAGTAATTACTCAGCTTAATTTTGATTACATTTTAAGAGCATTTTTTAAATGTTGCCTTCATCATGCAGGTTACTTAACCGTGTTCTAAATGTTTTTGTTCCATATTGAGATTGTTTATTCGAGTTATAAGATGTGTTGTATATGTAAACAAGCGGGTGGAATACAGTCTGATGCCTAATGAAAAAAGAGAAGAAATATTAAACGCAGCAGAAAAGTTATTTATTTGTCAGCCTTATAATAAAGTATCTATTCGCTCTATTGCTAAATCTGCAGGAGTGAGCCCTGCGTTAATTCTCTATTACTTTAATAATAAAGAGCAATTATTTGATCAGCTCATCGAAGAGCATACTCATCGTTTTGAAGAGCAGTTTTCCAAATATCAAAGAGTAGAAGGGGTACAGTTACAACAGTTAATCGCTGAGCTAATTGATTTTTGGGAAAGTGCACCCAATATATTTTTATTCTTTACTCTTGGTGGCAGTTCATTCAATCACGATAATGTACAAAGATTAAAAGAATCTAAGTTCGGTTTCACCTATCACAAAACTCTTGAAAACCTCCTTTATTTAGTTGATGGCTGTAACGAATCGAATTTTCACTACTACCAAATGTTGATGAACTCACTGGTTTCTCAACCCTATTTAGAGTCAAGGCAGAAAAAATTTAACTCTGACCGTTCTACCTTTAACTTAAACCAATATCAAGAAGTAATAGCAAGTTTACTCAAGACCGAAAGTAGCCATACATATTGAGTTGCTTTATACGTCATTTCGAGATAATCGGAAGCAAAGCAGTTTACGCCTTTTCAACTATTTACTTCCCTTAGAACAAAAAAAGCCACTCATAGAGTGGCTTTTTGCTTATCGATGGAATCGAAATTACGCTTGCTGCTTCTGTAGCTCAGCTTCTTTCTCTTCGTCTTTGATTAGCGAGTCAACGATAACTGCACACGCTGCATCACCAGTGATGTTCAGAGCTGTACGAATCATGTCGAAGATACGGTCAAGAGCGAACAGTAGTGGTAGACCTTCGATTGGAATACCTGCTGCTAGCAGAACGGCTACAACTAGGAATGATGGACCTGGAACACCCGCTTGGCCTACAGCACCAAGAGTTGATGTCACGATGATTGCGATATACGCGCCCATTGATAGGTCGATGTTGAATAGCTGTGCAAAGAAGATAGCAACTAGGCCGTAGTAAATCGCGTTACCAGACATGTTGATAGTCGCGCCTAGAGGCAGTACGAATGATGCAGTTGAGTTACGAACACCCAGCTCGTTCTCTACTGTATCCATAGTTACAGGTAGAGTTGCCATTGAAGACGCTGTTGAAAGTGCTACTGCTTGAGGCTTCTTCATTGCTGTCAGGAATTTCTTCGCTGATGTTTTTGTGAAGATTTGAATCATCAGTGGGTAAGCAACGAAGCCGAATACTAGGATTGCAGCTACGTAAACAACGAACAGTTTGAATACAACCATTAGTGCGCCAAAACCGAACGTACCTACCGCTTCAGCCATCAGACCAAATACGCCAAGAGGCGCGATGATCATTACTTTGTTGATCATCCATACCATAGCGTCAACGATAGCGTTTACACCGTTGATGATTGGCTCACGCTTCTCTTTTGCTTGCTTAGAGATTGCGATACCAAAGAACAGGCAGAATACTAGAATCTGAAGGATGTTTGCTTCGTTTAAAGACTGGAAAACGTTGGTTGGGATCATACCTGTGATGGTAGCCCAGAAAGTTGGAAGTTCGCCTTTCGATGCATACTCAGATGAGAACATACCTTCAACACCAGAAACGTCGATACCGCGTCCTGGTTCGAATACTTCACCCATGATCAATGCAAGGGCAACAGCCAGTGCAGAAGTCAGTGCAAAGTAACCTAGAGTAGTGATACCTACTTTACCCGCAGATGAGCTATTGCCTAGGCCTGCCGCGCCTGAGATCAGTGCAACTGCTACCAATGGGATAACCAGCATCTTGATTAAATTGATAAAGATCGCACCTAGAGGAGCGAACATAGTTGCGCTCTCGCCCATCATGGCACCCACTACAGTACCCACGATCATAGCAATAACGACTTGAATGCCGATATTGCCTAGTAAACTCTTTTCTTTTAACACTTCCGTTACCTCTGTGCTACAAAATGTAAAATTCCTAGAACTACATGCCAATGTACGTCGTACCATTGGATGAATATTTCGTGATGAGTTTTACACTTATCTGTTACATTTATCAATATGAGCAGAGACGAAAATGCATCAAAAAACGTGACATTAATGTTATTTGGCGATCTTTTGCTCTAAAGCAAACGTTTGCTTTGGTTGTTTGATGTGGTGTTATTTGTTTAATTTATAAAAACCTGACCCCTGTGTGTTTTGTGAATGCTTTCAAGTTGAGGATGTTAATACACAGTCTTTAACATTTGCGTTTCATTTGTGCGCTTTTTTTAAGCGTTCTAGTGTGGTTCGAGATTAGTATGTTTGTTGTGCGAAATTTAGCCTGAACTATGCTTAAGGTATCGAGTTATTACCAAGATGTTACCTCTGCGCTTTAAAATAAAACGTCTATCTAGCATCTCAGTTGTAAGGAGAGAGGCATGGCTTTTATATTGAAGTGTCTGTTTGCGTTTCTTCTGCTGTTCAGCTCTGCAAATTCTCAAGCCGACGATGTTTGGGTCATAGAGGTGAATGGAGGGATAGGTCCGGCGACCAGCGATTATCTCACGAGAGAAATAGAACAAGCTCATGATGAGCAAGCCAAGCTCGTCATATTAAAAATAAATACGCCCGGCGGGTTGGATTCGTCGATGCGTGACATCATTCGCTCCATCACTACATCACCGGTTCCTATCGCGACTTGGGTTGGGCCTGCTGGCTCGCGAGCCGCTAGTGCTGGTACTTATATCTTACTTGCCAGTCACATCGCTTCTATGGCTCCCGGAACCAATTTAGGCGCTGCAACACCCGTATCGCTTGGGGGAGGGAAAGCACCTTCCGATCCTTTGTCTCCGCAAGACGACTCTAATCAAGATGAAAAATCGAAATCGAGTGAGCAGGACGATACTAAGCAAGAGAATTCTGACCAAGTAAAAGCAACCACAGCGATGGAGAAAAAAGTCATCAACGATGCTGCAGCTTATATCGTCAGCTTGGCGAAACTGCACAATCGCAATGAGGAATGGGCTGAAAAAGCGGTAAGAGAGGCGGCTAGCTTGGACTCAGAAAATGCACTTGAGTTAAATGTGATTGATTTTATTGCGAGCGATTTACAGCAGCTGGTCGAGATGACCAATGGACGCACAGTCATCATTAATGGCATTAATCAGGAAATTCAGCTCAATCAGGTCTCCTTTGTAGAGCGGGAGCAAGATTGGCGTTTCAGTCTGCTGTCAGTGATCACCAATCCTAACGTTGCCTACATTCTTATGCTCATCGGTATTTACGGCTTACTTCTTGAATTTTATAACCCTGGAGTCGGTCTACCGGGTGTGCTTGGTGGTATCTGTTTGCTGTTGGCGATGTATTCATTGCAAATGCTGCCTGTCAGTTACGCTGGTCTAGCGTTAATACTGCTTGGGATCGCGCTGATGATTGCTGAAGCTTTCAGTCCAAGCTTCGGCATTTTCGGTTTAGGTGGTGTAGCGGCGTTTTCACTCGGTTCCATCATGTTGATGGATACCGAAGTGCCCGGCTATCAAATTGCTTTACCATTAATCATTGGCATCAGCCTATTCTCTGTCGGCTTTTTTGTGGTGACGATATCCATGTTAGTTCGAGTGAGAAATCAGCGAGTGACAACGGGCATGGAAGCGGTAGTCGGTGAGACGGGCAAAGTTGTCAGTGGCTTTCCGGGAGCAGGTAGAGTTTTGGTTGAAGGTGAAATCTGGCAAGCCAAATGTACCGATAAGCTGCAAGTTGGACAAAGTATCAGAGTGACTAAGCTAACAGGTCTTTCATTAGATGTAGAAGCGCTAGATATTGAAGCAGTGGATGTCGAAGATCATGTCGGAGGTTCATCGACTCGGTCTAAATAGGCGAAATGGGTGGAGAGATGACCCAATGAAATCTCCTTAGTTATCGTTACCAGTAAGGGGGCGGTTATGTTTATACACACGATAGGTATTGTGGTTGTGCTTGTTATCTTGTTGATAGCTAGCATGTTCAAAGTGCTGCGCGAATACGAGCGTGCAGTGGTGTTTTTCTTAGGTCGTTTTTATAGAGTGAAAGGGCCGGGTCTGATTGTCATCATTCCTTTCATACAACAAATCGTGCGAGTCGACTTACGTACCATTGTTTTAGATGTACCAACACAAGACTTGATCACCAGAGATAACGTGTCGGTGAAGGTGAACGCTGTAGTCTACTTCCGCGTGCTCGATCCTAAGATGGCTATAAACAATGTCGAGAACTATCTGGAGGCGACAAGCCAACTCTCTCAAACTACGCTGCGTTCCGTGCTGGGTCAGCATGAACTGGATGAGCTTTTGTCAGAGCGGGAAGAACTCAACAAAGACCTGCAAGCGATACTCGATCAGCACACTGATAACTGGGGGATTAAAATCGCCAATGTTGAAATTAAACATGTCGACCTAGATGACAGTATGGTTCGAGCTCTCGCGAAACAAGCAGAAGCGGAGCGCTCTCGCCGTGCTAAGGTGATACATGCAACGGGTGAGCTAGAAGCGTCGACTAAATTACAAGAAGCAGCGGATGTATTGAACAAGTCACCTAATGCGATTCAATTGCGATATATGCAGACGTTAACAGAAGTCGCTAACGAGAGAACTACAACGATTGTATTCCCAATGCCAGTCGACTTGGTGGATAAGATAACCGATCCCATTAAGGCTTCATTGAATGAAGCCGCAATTAAGAAAGCAATGAAGAGTGATTAAGTTTTGAGAGCAATAAAAAAGCGCCCATACTCGAGCGCTTTTTACTTCTTAAAGTGGCTTTAATCACCTTTAGCGAACGCTTTGTTGGCGACTACTTTTGCGTTGCCGCTTTCATTGGAGCAATGAAGTCAGCCAGTTTATCAAGCATGATTTGTGGCTGTTCTACGTTCTGTTCGATGATTTTTACAACCGCTGAACCAGAAATCGCACCTGCAGCGCCTGCTTCAATCGCTTCTTTCACTTGCTCAGGTGCTGAAATACCAAAACCGAGTAGCGCTGGTGGCGCGTTGAATTGGTTTAGACGATCAAGCATGTGTCCAACAGGCATGTTTGCTTTTGTCTCTGCACCCGTTACACCGGCACGAGAAAGTAGGTAAGTGTAACCACCGCCAAGCTCAGCCACTTGCTTCAATGTTTCATCGCTTGCCGTTGGTGGTGCGATGAAGATTGGATGGATACCGAACTTCTCAGCAGCCGCAACAAATTCTGCGCTCTCGTTAGTTGGAACGTCAGCAATCAGAACAGAATCAATACCAGCTTTTGAACAGCGCTCGTAGAAGTCTTCAATACCGCGAGAGTACACAAGGTTTGCATACATTAGAAGGCCAATCGGCAGCTCTGGATATTTCGCGCGAATCTTACCAATCTGCTCAAAACAGATATCAGGAGTTGCGCCTGAATCCAGAGCACGGATGTTGGCACCTTGGATAGTTGGGCCATCTGCTAGCGGATCAGAGAATGGAATACCCAGCTCTAGTGCATCGGCACCTGATTCAACTAGGGTTTCCATGATCTTGTAAGACTGCTCTGCGTTTGGATCGCAAACCGTTACGAACGGTACAAATGCGCCTTGGTTATTCTCGTTTAGGCGCGTAAACATCTTCTCATAACGGTTCATTAGATAGCTCCTTTTTCTTCTAAGATGGCGTGTACGGTGAAGATGTCTTTGTCACCACGACCTGATAGGTTTACAACCAATAGTTGTTCTTTTTCTGGGTTCTCACGAGCCATTTTCAGTGCGTGTGCAACAGCGTGAGAAGACTCAAGTGCAGGGATGATGCCTTCGTTGCGCGCGATCTCTTGGAAGGCTTCTAGTGCTTCATCATCGGTTACGTTGTCGTATTCTGCACGGCCAATTGCATTAAGGTGTGCGTGCTGAGGACCAACAGAAGGGAAGTCTAGACCTGCTGATACAGAGTAAGACTCTTCAACCTGACCGTTAGGGTCTTGCATTAGCGGCGCCTTCATACCAAAGAAGATGCCCGTTTTACCATGCTTAAGCGGTGCACCGTGTTGGTCAGTATCGATACCTTTACCCGCTGGCTCAACACCGATTAGGCGAACGCTCTCTTCTTCGATGAAATCAGCAAACATACCGATTGCATTTGAACCACCACCCACACAAGCAATAACTGCGTCAGGTAGGCGACCTTCACGAGCTAGAATTTGGTTCTTGGTTTCTTCGCCAATCATGCGTTGGAAATCACGAACGATGGTTGGGAACGGGTGAGGGCCAGCTGCCGTACCTAGTAGGTAGTGCGCATCTTCGTAAGTTGCAGACCAGTCACGTAGTGCTTCGTTACACGCATCTTTTAGCGTTGCAGAGCCAGAGTGCACAGGGATGACTTCTGCGCCCATTAGCTTCATACGAAATACGTTCGGGCTTTGGCGCTCAACGTCTTTTGCACCCATGTAAACACGACACTTAAGGCCAAGCAGAGCACAAGCCAGAGCGGTTGCTACACCGTGTTGACCTGCGCCAGTTTCAGCGATGATCTCTTCTTTACCCATGCGTTTTGCAAGCAGAGCTTGACCAAGCACTTGGTTGGTTTTGTGCGCGCCACCGTGCAGTAAGTCTTCACGCTTTAGGTAAAGCTTGGTCTTAGTGCCTTTCGTTAGGTTACGAGTTAGCGTCAGTGCTGTTGGACGACCTGCGTACTCTTGAAGCAGTGTCATGAACTCACTACGGAATTCTGGGTCCGCTTGAGCGTCGATAAACGCTTGTTCCAGTTGCTCTAGGGCTGGCACTAGAATCTGTGGTACGTATTGACCACCGTATTCACCAAAGTAGGCATCAAGTTTAGCCATCGTGTTATTCCTTCAATTTGCTTGGTATGTCTGGATACCAATGTCTTTAATCTTGTAGAGCACCTCATTGCGATGCTCTGAAATAGGGTCTGTAGGCTATCTACAGTGAATCATCTGTTCTTAAGTTGGGCTAGTCACTCAGTATTGGCGAATGGCAGCAAACGCTTTGTTGAGTTTGTCTGCATCTTTCTTACCCGGAGCACTCTCAACACCTGAGTTGAGGTCGAGCCCTAAACAGCCTAAAGCGGCCGCTTGCTGTGCATTATCTGGGTTCAAACCACCCGCTAACATCACAGAGCTCTGATCGTTGATCAGTTGCCAGTCGAAGACTTGACCTGTTCCACCAGTCTGAGAGCCTACCTTTGCATCAAGCAGATGGCGAGACACATTGCTTTCTAACAGCGTCGGCAGCGAGTCTTCGACACCGTAAGCCTTCCAAATCTCCACATGTTCTGGTAGCTGATTTGCAAGTTCACTCACATATTGTTGTGATTCTTCACCATGAAGCTGAACACCGTATAAACCAAGCTCTTTCACGGCATTGACAACGCTAGCTTGGTCATGGTTTTGGAAGACGCCAATGTACTTAAGTGGTGCACCACTCATGGTCAAGCGTGCTGCCTCTAGGTCAACACAACGCTTAGACGCCTCAACAAAAATTAGACCACCGAATACCGCGCCGGCTTGGTAAGCTTTAGCTGCATCGTCAGGGTGAGTTAAGCCACAAACTTTGTTTTCACCCAATGTTACTTTGCGAACGGCAAGCTCTAGATTCTCTTCTGCCATCAATGAGCTACCGATAAGGAAGCCGTCTGCAAATGTCGCTAAGTCACGCACTTGCTGATGAGTGTAGATACCAGACTCTGATATCACGACTGCGTTTGGTGCTAACTCACGAAGCAGAGGCGCCAGTTCTTTGGTACGGTTCAGATCTGTGCTTAGGTCACGAAGGTTACGGTTGTTGATGCCAATTACTTTCGCGTCTAATCCGACAGCACGGTGCAGCTCTTCTTCGTTACTAACCTCTGTTAGCACGCCCATGCCTAACGAGTGAGCAACTTCAGCGAGAGCACGGTACTCATCATCGTTTAGTACAGATAGCATCAGTAGGATAGCGTCTGCCGAGTAGTGACGAGCTAAGTAAACCTGATAAGTATCGACCATGAAGTCTTTACATAGGATTGGTTGCTTAGCGATGCTGCGTACTTTAGGCAAGAATTCGAAATCTCCTTGGAAGTACTTCTCATCAGTCAGTACCGAAATCGCATTTGCATGGTTGTTGTATACCGATGCAATGTATTCAAGGTCGAAGTCATCACGAATCAAGCCTTTAGAAGGTGACGCCTTTTTACACTCAGTGATGAATACGGTTTGCTCTTGGCTTAGTGCATCATAGAAGCTGCGGTCTGAAGCGATTAGCGCATCTTTGAACTCATTTAGCGGTTGCTGCTTTTTACGCGCTTCAACCCATTGATACTTGTCGCGAACAATTTTTGCTAATACTTCTGCCATTTCTGCTTCTTTTACAGAAACGTGAGTTGATAACTTTTCGTTTGTCTGTGTCATCTTTGTAGTCTCAAATCTTGTTCGTTATGCGTGGTCGGCAAGTTGCTTTACAAGCTCATACGCTTTGCCAGAGTTCATTGCTTCCATTGCCTTCGCTGCGTTGGCTTTTAGATCTTCATGACCAAATAGACGCATCAGTAGAGCAACGTTAACCGCTACTGCACCCGTCTGAGCTTCAGTCCCTTTACCTGTTAGGATATTTGTGGTGATAGCTTTGTTCTCGTCTGGCGTACCGCCTTTGATTGCTTCTAGCGGATGCTGATTGAGGCCGAAATCTTCAGGAGACACAATGTATTCATGAATCTGACCATCTTTGATCTCTGCAACGATGGTTTCACCGTGAATTGCAACTTCATCTAGACCACTGCCGTGAACCACAGCTGCACGCTTCATACCCATTTGCAGCATGGTTTCAGCAATAGGGCGCACTAGCTCTTTGCTGTAAACACCCATCAGTTCGATGTTAGGGCGAGCTGGGTTAATTAATGGACCAAGGATGTTAAAGATGGTGCGAGTTTTCATTGTTTGACGTACTGGCATCGCGTGACGTACACCACCGTGGTATTGCGGTGCAAATAGGAAAGCAACGCCAAGCTTATCAACGGCAGAGCGAGTGTCTTCTGCGCTCATCGCTAGGTTAATACCAAACTTATCAAGAAGATCCGATGAACCCGATTTGCTTGATACGCTGCGGTTACCGTGTTTCGCAATCTTTAGACCACACGCTGCTGCAACGAATGCTGAAGTTGTAGATATGTTGATCGTGTCATGGCCATCACCACCTGTACCTACGATATCTGCAAAATCGTAATCAGGGCGTGGGAAAGGGTTTGCGTTTGCTAGCAGTGCTTTCGCTGCGCCTGAGATCTCATCCGGTGTTTCACCTTTTATCTTTAGTGCAGTCAGTACTGACGCCATCAAAATAGGGTCAAGTTCGCCTTTAATGATGATGTCGAAAAGCTGTTGGCTTTCTTCTTGAGTAAGAGATTGTTGGTCGTAAAGCTTATTAATAATCTGTTCCATGATCGTGTCCTATTTTCCATTCTTCTCAAGAGTTGTGTTCTTTTCTAAAGCCCATTCAATGGCGTTCGCCAATAGAGTTGCGCCGTATGTTGTCATGATGGATTCAGGGTGGAATTGGAAACCACACACCTTGTCTTGCTCTTGGACAACCGACATCACCAAATCATCGACTTCAGCGGTAATCGTTAGGCTTTCCGGTACGTGAGTCGCAACCAAAGAGTGGTAGCGCGCAATTGCAAGCGGAGAAGGAAGACCTTGGTAAGTCGCGTGATTGTCGTGTTCCATCATCGAAACCTTACCATGAATGATTTCGCCAGCGCCTGCAACCTTACCGCCGTATGCTTCTACAATTGCTTGGTGACCAAGACAAATACCAATCATCGGTACTTTGCCTTTTAAGCGTTGAATCAGCTCTGGCATACAGCCAGCGTCAGCAGGAGCACCTGGGCCCGGAGAAAGCAACGCAACTGGGTTTTCTAGCTCATTAATCGCTGCTTCTACCGCTTCTGCAGGGATGTTATTACGGTAGATCTTCACGTTGTGGCCTAGTGAACGGAACTGGTCTACTAGGTTGTAAGTGAACGAGTCAAAGTTATCAATAAATACGATATCAGCCATGATTAAGACTCCTGCTTGCTAGAGGTTGGCTTAGATGCAGTGTGCGCTGCTTGAATCGCAGAGATGACGGCCTGAGCTTTACCGCGAGTTTCGTCGGCTTCTGCCTGTGGGTCTGAATCGAATACCACACCTGCGCCAGCTTGAACTTGAGCAATACCGTTTTCAACGTAAGCTGAGCGAATCACGATACAAGTATCTAGAGTGCCTTCACCCGTTAGGTAGCCTACTGCGCCGCCATAGCTGCCACGACGAGTCTGTTCAACATCACGAATCAGCTGCATTGCACGAATCTTAGGTGCGCCTGTTAGCGTGCCCATGTTCATACAAGCTTGGTAAGCGTGCAGAGCATCAAGGTCTTCACGAAGTTGGCCTACAACGCGAGAAACGAGGTGCATTACGTGGCTGTAACGGTCCACTTTCAATAGGTCTGCTACGTGGCGAGTGCCTGCTTCAGAGATACGTGCAACGTCGTTTCGCGCTAGGTCAACCAGCATCATGTGCTCGGCGTTCTCTTTTTTATCGGTGCGCAGCTCTAATTCAATGCGGCTATCTAGATCGAAGTCGATTTGACCATTCGGACGCTTACCACGACGGCGAGTACCGGCGATAGGGTAGATTTCTACTTGGTTGGTCTCTTTCTCGTATTTCAGAGCACTTTCTGGTGAAGCTCCAAACAGAGTAAACAGCTCATCTTGCATGTAGAACATGTAAGGGCTTGGGTTGCTCTGCTTCAGCTCTTTGTACGCTGCTAGTGGTGCTGGGCAAGGCAGAGTAAAGCGACGAGAAGGAACCACTTGGAATACATCGCCTTTTACCACGTACTCTTTTAGGTCACGAACAGTCTGGCAAAAATCTTCGTCAGAAACACTTGGTACAGCTTCAACGTTATCAAGCGGAGTGACTTCTGCAATCTCTTTTAGTGATTGGCATTGAGTTTGGATATCCGCTAAACGTTCAGTCAGGCGAGTTTTGATTGTTTGATCTTCTGAGAAAACGCTCGCGTGAAGCAGACCTTCGTTCTGTTGATGGTCAAAACGAAGTAGCGTTTCAGCCACGTAGAAGACAAAGTCAGGGCAGTTATTAGTCGCTTCTGCATCGCCAAGTGGCTCGAAGTTTGCCACGATGTCGTATGCAAATAGACCCGCCATGAAAAGCGCGTGCTTGTTGTCTGGGTCTTGTGTAAAGCTGTGCTGAACTAAACGAAGTGCATCGAATGAAGAAGCTTCTCTTAGGCGAGAGTCTTCGTCTAGGTTAATGCTTGGTTGAGTAAAGGTCAGAGTCAGTACATTGTCTTTCAGTTCAGATTCAATGTCTGATTTCACGTTCGCATTTAGGTGTTCGATCAGATGTTGACCGTTATCTGTCAGAGCTTGGAAAGTGACCTGATGGCCTTCGCATACGATACGCACGGCAGAATCGATAAGCAGTAGGCTAGTGAGGTTTTGCTTAGACTCAATCTCAGCAGATTCTAGCAACAAGCTGTCCGTTTTATTTTCACACAATGTGTGGAACACGCTTGTTGGATCTTGCGAGTAAGGAACTGTCGCATTGATGACATCAATAGTTCCCAGCTTTTTGATTTCAATGGCCTTGTTCACAAGACCTCCTTTATGATTCTTTAAATTTCCTGCCGTACATAGTCGCATAAAGATACCGTTCGCCCAATCTAGAATCTGGTCAATTCGTTGATTTGTTAGTCAGTTGAATGTGAGATGTCCGACAAATTAAAAAGCCCGCTATGAAAGCGGGCTTAGTGATAAACTTTTTATAAACAATCTGTTTAATTAGAAGTACACGTTAGCCCACCAAGAACCTGTCCAAGTGCGCCACCAATTAAGCTCTGAACTTGCTTCTACTGAAGAAAGTTCTAAAACTTTATCTTTATGGTGCTGGTTAAATTCTTGTAACATAGTGAGCCTATAAATAAAGGTACTTCGTATTTGTGTACTAGTTAACTAGTTCAAGGCTCGCAAGTCAAGCCCAATAAAGCAAATATCGTGTTAAATGCAAAAATAATGAACAGAAAATATGAGAATTGATCTACATAGCCATACCACAGCTTCAGATGGTCGACTTACACCACCTGAACTGATTGACCGTGCGTTGAGCTTCAATATTGAAGTTCTGGCTATTACCGATCATGACACAGTTGATGCCCTTGATGAGGCGCATCGTTATATCCTTGATAATAAGCTGCCAATTCAATTGATTAACGGTATCGAAATTTCAACCGTTTGGCAGAACAAAGACATCCATATTGTTGGTTTGAATGTCGACCCAGAATCACCAGAACTCAGTGCGTTAATTGAACAGCAGAAACAGCATCGTATCGGCAGAGCGGAGCTGATCGCCCAGCGACTGGAAAAAGCGACGCGCGAAGGTGTGTTAGAAGAAGTGAAAGCGATTGCCGGTGATGCGCCTATTACCCGAGCTCACTTTGCTAAGTGGCTGGTTGACAATGGCTACGCGAAGACCATGCAGCAAGTGTTTAAGAAGTTCTTAACGCGCAATAACCCGGGCTATGTGCCACCAACATGGTGCAGCATGAGTGATGCGGTCACGGCAATCCATGCTGCTGGCGGACAAGCGGTACTTGCTCATCCGGGGCGCTATGGCTTTACTGCTAAATGGGTGAAACGTCTATTGACTGCATTTGTTGAAGCGAACGGTGATGCGATGGAAGTGGCTCAACCGCAACAGGCGCAACAAGAAAGACGCACTCTTGCGGATTATGCTATACAATACAAACTATTAGCCTCTCAAGGCAGTGATTTTCATTACCCGTCTCCTTGGATGGAGTTAGGGCGCAATCTTTGGCTGCCTTCTGGAGTCGAAGAAGTATGGAAAGATTGGGAGTTTCAAACGTTTTCGTCACCTGAAACATTACCAGACGAACAAGCTCCTTCTGAAGATAGAGTCGAGAGACTCGATAATGAGGAAAAATAATGAGCCAGTTTTTTTATGTACACCCAGATAACCCACAAGCTCGTTTGATTAATCAAGCGGTTGCAATTGTCCGTAATGGCGGTGTTGTGGTTTATCCAACAGACTCGGGTTATGCTCTTGGCTGTCAGCTTGAAAACAAACAAGCATTAGATCGTATCTGTCAGATTCGTAAAATCGATGATAAGCATAACTTCACGTTGCTTTGTCGCGATCTTTCTGAGCTTTCTCTTTATGCACGTGTTGATAACACGGCATTTCGTCTATTAAAAGCTCACACGCCGGGCCCTTACACGTTCATCTTTAAAGGAACGAAAGAGGTGCCACGTCGTCTAATGAACTCGAAGAGAAAGACCATTGGTATTCGTGTTCCGGATAACAAGATTGCACTCGATCTATTGGAAGCACTGGGCGAACCTTTGATGTCAACGTCTTTGATTCTACCGGGTAACGAGACAACGGAATCTGATCCTGAAGAGATCCGTGATCGTCTAGAACATGCAGTTGACGTAATTCTTAATGGCGGTTACTTAGGTGAGCAACCAACCACGGTAGTTGACTTTAGCGATGATGATCCAGTAGTCGTTCGTGTTGGTTCAGGCGATCCAGAACCGTTCGAGTAACCCTGAAACTCGTTCACATCATGTTACTGTGCATTCGACGGTAATGTGTAAATAACGAGTGATTTTTCAAAGGTTCTTTGCGATAATGCGCGACCGCGATTTTGGTCGCGTATATTTCATTCGACGTCTGTGAAGACGACAATTAGGTAGAAAAGAGTAAATGAGCGAAAAATTACAGAAGGTTTTAGCGCGAGCTGGTCACGGCTCTCGTCGTGAGCTGGAAGCTTTAATCAGAGCAGGTCGTGTAAGCGTTAACGGCCAAGTCGCGAAATTGGGTGAGCGTCTAGAAGATGAAAACTCAGTGATTCGTATTGATGGTCACACTGTATCAGGTAAAGCGTCTGAAGAAGTGGTTTGTCGCGTACTTGCTTACTACAAGCCAGAAGGTGAGCTTTGTACTCGCCACGACCCAGAAGGTCGTCGTACTGTGTTTGATCGTCTACCTAAAATCCGCGGTTCACGTTGGATCTCGGTAGGTCGTCTTGATGCGAACACATCAGGTCTTCTACTTTTCACAACCGATGGTGAGCTAGCAAACCGTCTAATGCACCCAAGCCGTCAGGTTGAGCGTGAGTACCTAGTACGTGTGTTCGGTGAAGTGACTGAACAGAAGGTTAAGAACCTAGTACGCGGTGTTGAGCTAGAAGATGGCATGGCACGTTTCGAAGACGTCGTTTACGCTGGTGGCGAAGGTATGAACCATACTTTCTACGTAGCGATTAACGAAGGTCGTAACCGTGAGGTTCGTCGTCTTTGGGAATCACAAGAAACGACAGTGAGCCGTCTAAAGCGTGTTCGTTACGGTGATATCTATCTAGACAAGAAACTGCCTCGTGGCGGTTGGAAAGAGCTCGATCTTCAAGAGGTAAACTACCTACGTCAACTGGTAGAGCTTAAGCCTGAGAAAGAGACGCTACTAGACCTTGATCCTTCGAACACATCACGTAAACGTGAGCGTTCCCGTAGCCAGAAGATTCGTCGTGCTGTTAAGCGTCACGAAGAGCGTGCAAATGCACCAAAAGGCCGTAGCAACCAACCTAAGCGCAAGAAGCCAGCAACTCGCGGCACCACAACGCCAGATGCAGGTCGCAGCGCACCGAGCAGCAAGGGTAAGCCAAGCAACTCTCGTTCAGGAAATGGTTCTCGTGGCAACAACACGAACCGCCCGAACAAGCCAGCTAAGCCAAGAACTCGTCAATAATTAGCGACTTCTTTTGAATACTAAAAAACCTGCTAACTTAGCAGGTTTTTTTACGTCCAAAAGAAGGGGAAGATGCGAGATGAGAGTAATCGAGTAGCGAAAAGCGCTGCAGTGATCAACTGTCTTGTGTTTTACGCTTTTCTTACTTTGGTTTCGTGAAGCTATAAATCTCTTCGTGTCTCGTATCTCATTTTTTATTTATGATTCGAGAAGTTATCGCCTTTTGCCATGCGATCATAAAGAATCACGTTCACCGCTGCGGCTAAGTTCATGCAACCATTGGTTGGAACGTAAATCGTCTCGCGACAGAAATCGGTGATCTCTTTCTTCAATGTGCCATCTTCAGGGCCGAAAATATAGAACGCGCGAGGAGGGTGCTTGTATTCAGGCAGAGGCTTAGCGCCTTCAATCAAATCAACAGCAACAGGTACGCACCCTACAGGAATAATGTCTTTTAGGTCTTCAACACCAATCAACGGAAGTTCTAAGTGCTTCTCTTTAGTATCGGTATGGAATTGACGTGCGTGGTCGTAGCGCGTACCTGTATAGAACACAGAATTTGCGCCGTAACAGCCTGCTGCACGCATAACCGAGCCTACGTTTTCTGGTGTTTTTGGGTTTACCAAGCCAATACAGGCATAGCCTTTTGACTGAGTATCAGTTTTTGCTTTGGTCATAATTGGTAATGGTGAAATCGGTGACAAAAATTAGCCGAGCACGGAGCTCGGCTAAGATATTAGTGTGCTCGTTGAATAGAGCAGCACAATCTTAAGTTCTAGTCACGCTTCCACAGCATGTGGCAGAACTTATGGTCTGGGTCGCGGCTGATCAGCATACGCGCGAAAACGTCATCTAAAACGTCGTCTTCTTCGTTTACTAGACCAATGCGAATTTCAGCGTAGATCTCTTTGTCGACTTCAAAGCCAACATGACCGACCCAATCGTCACCCGTTTCAACAAGTTCAGCAGCGCCGCGATCTTCGAACTGTGCAGTGAATAGAATCACGTCTGCAGGCTCTAGGTTATCCGGTGCCATCTCTAGGAAGATGTCGTATGCAGTGTCGATTGCATCATCATAAGACATTAAGTCATTAGCTTCGGTCATATCAGTATCTTAGCTTGCGCGGTTCATGTATTTACGTTCAGCAGTGTTGATCACAACTTTATCACCCGTTGCGATGTACTCTGGAACTTGAACGGTTAGGCCTGTTGCGAAACGAGCTGGCTTAGTACGAGCAGATGCAGAAGCGCCTTTGATTGACGGGTCTGTCTCTTCGATAACAAGCTCAACAGAAGTTGGAAGCTCAAGTGTTGCAGCGTTACCATCGATTAGGATTGCGTACATACCTTGAGTTTCTTCGTTGATGAATAGAAGCTCGTCTTCGATCATCTCGCCGTTAAAGATGTACTGCGTGTAATCTTCGTTGTCCATGAAGATGTACTCGTTGCCATCAACGTAAGAGAACATTACAGCGCGCTTAGTCACATCGATAGTTTCAACGATTTCGTCAGCCTTATGGCGAACTTCAGCTTTTACGCCTGTTGCTACGTCGTTACCACGGAAACGGTAGATCTTTTGACCACCACGACCGCCTGGTGTTGTGATTTCGATATCTTTAACTAGAAGCGTTTTGCCATCTACGTCGATCGCAAAACCTTTTTTAATTTCACTTGCTCTAGGCATTTTGTGTTTATCCTTATTGGTTCTATCCGATGATTATATCTCGGAGAACCTATAAATAGGAATAGCTTGAATCATAAAGTCTCCTAAGCGATCATAGAGAAATAGTTAAATCATTCAATTTATTGACGAACTCACTTATGCAGCTACCTGTTATTGACCCGAAAGTGCCTTTCCAGCCTGAGTTTCAACCTGTGGTAAACGACCTGATTACATTTTTAAAAAGTGGCTTAGGTTCGAATCTGCACAGCGTTTACATCTATGGCAGTGTCGCGAGGAAAACGGCACAACCTGGGCATTCTAATCTTGATGTTGTTGTAGTCACGCACCGTTCGTTTGCCGATCAAAGAACCACGCTACTCAATACGATTAAATGGCGCTTCCAAAAGAGCTTTCCTCAGGTAACGCAAGTCTCTATTAAAACAGCGCTAGTCAGTGAAATTGTCGACTTCGAGAATATCTTCACTTGGGGCTTTATGCTTAAGCATCTAGCGGTATGCGTACATGGCGAGGATCTTTCAGATTGCTATGGCGACTTCGAGACCAGTTGGGAGATTGCTAAGCATTGGAATATGGACGTTGAAAACTGGTTAGCGGTTTATCGTAACAAGATTGCCCGAGCCGCGACGCCGGAAGAGCAGATTGCCGCGCAAGTTATCATTACGAAAAAGCTACTTAGAGCCAGTTACTCGCTGATCATGTACCGAGATAAGTATTGGTATGACGATC
Source organism: Vibrio sp. D420a (assembly GCF_030248625.1). Lineage (NCBI taxonomy): Bacteria > Pseudomonadati > Pseudomonadota > Gammaproteobacteria > Vibrionales > Vibrionaceae > Vibrio > Vibrio sp. D420a. The sequence goes on from NZ_JAHGAN010000041.1 coordinate 41,280, forward strand.
CACGCGAATGTGGTCAACAGTTTCTAAAGTATCATCCAGATCGAGAGATTGAGATTCAACGCTTAGGGATACTGCTCGCAGGTAAACCGGTACCGAAGCGTTCTGTAATTGGTATTCTTGATGGCTTTGGGGAGTGGTTAGTAAAGCAGTACGAGAAGACCGAGTTTAGGATTGGTTAGAAGCCAGTGAATGAAAGAGAGCAGAAGCACGGCGCTTCTGCTTTTTTATTTGGGATAAGTGAATCTAGAACAACCCTAGTTGTTGGCCGCTGACTTGTTCAAAATCGAGTCCGATAAACGGCAATATCGCTTCCGCGACAGGTTTAAGCTGTTTATCGATGTAATGTTGATAGTCGATACCACTCTTCAAGTATTCTTTGGGTTCAGGGCCGTTTAAGGTAATTAAATACTCGATGCGCCCTTTGTTTTGGTATTGCAGCGGACGCCCTAACTGTTCATTAATGTCATCAGCCATGCGTGCCGCTCTTACTTGAGGCGGGATGTTCTTCTGATATTCGTGCAGTTTTCGTCTTAGCCGTTTTTGATAAACCAGCAAGTCGTCGTGTTTGCCAGCCGCTGTCTCATCGACAAAATTACGAACGTAGTCGGTTGGGTCTTGGTCATGGAAAACCATCTCATACAAAGTCTGCTGAAAGCGTTGGGCGAGTGGCGTCCAGTCAGTACGTGCACTTTCTAGCCCTTTGAAGACAATTTTCTCGCTGCCTTCTTCGCCAATCAGACCTGCATAGCGTTTTTTTGAGCCTGTCTCTGAACCACGAATGGTTGGCATCAAAAATTTGCGATAGTGAGTCTCGTACTCCAGTTCAAGAATAGAAGTCAGGTTGTATTTGTCTTTGAGGTGTTGTGTCCACCAAGCGTTGATATACGCGACGAGTGATTGCCCGATCTCATCCGCATCTTCTTGACTGTAGCTACCATTCAGAGACACGAATGTGGAGTCAGTGTCACCATAGATAACCTGATAACCTTTCTCTTCGATAAGTACCTTGGTTTGTTTCATGATCTCATGCCCGCGCATGGTAATCGATGACGCCAAACGAGTATCGAAGAAGCGGCAACCGGATGAGCCCAAAACCCCATAGAATGAGTTCATGATGATTTTGATCGCTTGCGAGAAGGCCTTTTCATTGTTCTTTTTTGCAACATCACGCGCAGCCCACAAGGTTTCGATCATTTCAGGTAGAAAATGTTTATTTCGATGGAACTGTCCACCCCGAAACCCCTCTACGGCTTGGTCATCATCGCGGCCAATCTCTTGTTTCAATCCTTCGATCAAGCCCATTGGATCAATCAGGAAAGATCGAATGATGGATGGGTATAGGCTCTTAAAGTCGAGGACCAATACTGAGTCATAGAGATTGGGTATAGAGTCCATGACATAGCCGCCCGGACTAGCAATCCAGTTCTCAGGCTGTAAGTTTGGAGCAATGTAGCCAGCTCGATGAATCTGAGGCAAATAGAGGTTAGTAAAAGCCGCCACAGAGCCACCAACTTTATCCAGCTCAACACCAGTTAAGCGAGATCGTTCAATAGCAAACTCAATAAGATGTGTATGTTTAAAGATGCGATTAACCAACACGCAGTCTTGAAGGTTGTACTTGGCAAGTGAGGGTTTATCGAACTTAAACATTCGATTAATTTCATCCATGCGGTCATGCACATTGTGGATGTCTTTACCTTCACCAAGTAGCTCTTGAGAAACCGATTCTAGAGACCAAGACCTGAAGTGGTAGGTTGCGGTTTTGAGCATATCGATACCGTCTAAAACCACACGTCCAGGGATAGTGATAAACCCTTGCTGACTTTGAGCAGAACTGCGGAAGAAGCTAGGTTGACTATCGCGACCAATATTGAGCTTTATTTTGTTCCATTCAGCGCGCTTGTGAAGCAGTCGGAAATCAAAATCAATCACGTTCCAACCGATAATGACGTCCGGGTCGTAACGTTTAAACCAATCAATCATGGCTTCTAACAGTGCCGCCTCGTCTTTAACCCACTGAATAGGCGTATCGGTTTCCTGCTCTGGGCCTACCATGATGACGCGACTGTCCATTGGGCTATCAAGGCCGATAGAGTAGAGGATACCTTTCTCTGAGCACTCGATATCTAATGAGACGACGGATAGGGTAGGTAAGTAATCACCTGCTCGACATTTAGTGTTAGTGACACGCTGGTGCTGAGTTCGAGAAGTGATGTTTCCAGTAAATTCAATGCTGCCTTTAATGAACCTTTCCATTAGGAAGCGATCGGCGAGACGAATATCCGCTTCAAACGTAGTGATAGACTCTTGATTGAAGGCTTGGTTTAAGGTGTTGCTTTCGCGGACCAGTCGTGTGTAGCAACCAGCTAGCGGCGTGTGTGAGAAGTTGGTGAGTTCCAAGGCTTTTATCTCACACTCGATCCCCGCTTCCTTGGCGAGTTTAGTGCAAGCGTCGATATTCGATTGCTCAATGAAGAAGATTGGGCGCTCGCCTTTAACGGTAAGCAAAGTTGGCCCATTCGGGGTGCTGACCCAAATATCAATTTGAGTCTGACCTGAAAAGTCTCTTGCTTGTCTTGTCAGCACAAAGCCTTGCTGAATATCCAATATCGTCGCCTGTAATATTTACTGCTGTTAAAACAAGATGCGATTCTAGCACTTAGTGTCGAGGCTGATACAAAAGTCGTTCAAAATAGCCAGTTTTTTTTGCTTTTAGCGACTCGATAACGGGACTTATCGAGCAAAAAGGTGAATTTGTAACAATTGTTCAAATCGCGGTATTGAAAATATATTTATCTTGTGTAAATTAAATGGTCGGCATCTTAACTGATTGTTTTTTAATAAAGCTTAGTCGAATAACTGTGGTTCTTGTAAATAAGTACTTGCTAAAGTTCGTGTTTCAGCACATATTCAACAGAGCTTTTTTTAACGATTTACGTTAAGATGTACAGCAATGCTGCGATCCACTGTTCCTTTATTCAATTGTTTCAATTAGATGAATCAATACGGTGGTTGCAGAGCCAATTAATAGTGTGGAGATACAAGTTTGATAAATGTTTTCCTTGTAGATGATCACGAGCTGGTTCGCACAGGGATACGACGTATTATTGAAGACGTCCGTGGAATGAACGTAGCAGGGGAAGCTGAAAGCGGTGAAGAAGCTGCAAAGTGGTGTCGTACTAACAATACAGACGTCATTTTGATGGATATGAATATGCCTGGCATTGGTGGCTTAGAAGCAACCAAGAAGATTTTGCGCTTTAACCCAGACATTAAAATCATCGTTTTAACTGTTCATACGGAAAATCCGTTTCCAACTAAAGTGATGCAAGCTGGAGCTGCTGGTTACCTTACTAAAGGGGCAGGTCCGGACGAAATGGTCAATGCGATTCGCGTGGTAAACAGCGGTCAGCGTTACATTTCACCAGAAATCGCGCAGCAGATGGCACTGAGCCAATTCTCGCCTGCCTCTGAAAATCCATTCGCTGATCTTTCTGAGCGTGAACTTCAAATTATGATGATGATCACCAAAGGTCAGAAAGTAACGGACATTTCAGAACAACTTAATCTAAGCCCTAAGACAGTGAATAGCTACCGCTACCGACTGTTTAGTAAACTAGACATCAGCGGTGATGTAGAGCTTACTCACTTAGCGATTAGACACGGAATGCTAGACACCGAGACCCTCTAGCACTGAGATTATATAGTGACATCCTCATTTGACTCAGTCTCATTCCTAAAGACCGTAACAGAACAGCCTGGCGTTTATCGTATGTATAACGCCGAGGCTGTTGTTATTTACGTCGGCAAAGCAAAAAACCTTAAGAAACGCCTTACTAGCTATTTTCGTAAAAAAGTAGATAGCGAGAAAACGCGTGCCTTGGTTAGCAATATTGCAAAGATAGACGTAACGGTTACACATACCGAGACAGAAGCCCTAATCCTCGAGCACAACTACATTAAGCAGTACTTACCTAAGTACAACGTTTTGCTGCGCGATGATAAATCTTACCCTTACATCTTCATCAGTGGTCACAAACATCCAAGACTGTCGATGCACCGTGGTGCAAAGAAGAAAAAAGGTGAGTATTTCGGACCTTATCCTGATTCTGGGGCAGTGCGTGAAACCTTACACTTGCTGCAAAAGATATTCCCAGCTCGACAATGTGAAGATACCGTTTATGCGAATCGTACTCGCCCTTGTCTGATGTATCAGATTGGTCGATGTGCCGCGCCGTGTGTCAGTTCAATCATCTCCGATGAAGAGTATGCAGAACTGATTGGTTATGTGCGCTTGTTCTTGCAAGGGAAAGACAATCAAGTGTTGGAAACTCTGGTTCAAAAAATGGAGCAGGCAAGCCAACAACTCAAGTTTGAACAGGCAGCGACATTTCGCGACCAAATTCAGGCGATTCGTCGAGTACAAGAACAACAATACGTATCTGATGACTCAATGGAAGATATGGACGTACTCGGCTTTGCGCAAGAAAACGGCGTCGCTTGTATTCATATCTTGATGATTCGTCAGGGTAAGGTGTTGGGTAGTCGCAGTCATTTTCCAAAGATCCCAAACAATACGGTTAGGGAAGAGGTGTTTTCAAGCTTCTTGAGTCAGTATTATCTGGCACATAATGAAGCGAGAACCATCCCAACTCGTTTGATCCTCAATGCTGACTTGATTGAAGATGTGACTCCGATTCAACAAGCTTTGTGTGAAGTGGCGGGTCGAAAGATCCACTTCAATACCAATCCTTCCGGAACCCGAGGTCGTTATCTCAAGTTGTCGAACACCAATGCGTTAACGGCAATAACGACCAAGATTAATCATAAGATGACGATTAATCAGCGCTTTAAAGAGCTTCAAGATGTCTTGTCTATGGATGCCATCAAGCGCATGGAGTGTTTTGATATCAGTCATACCATGGGTGAGAGCACTATCGCTTCTTGTGTCGTATTCAACCAAGAAGGTCCAGTGAAGCAGGAATACCGTCGTTACAACATCACGGGTATCACCGGAGGCGATGATTATGCTGCAATGGGGCAAGCGTTAGAGCGTCGTTACTCCAAGCAATTGGATGTGGATAAGATTCCCGACATTATCTTTATCGATGGTGGTAAAGGGCAACTGAACCGTGCTCATGAGATTATTTCGCAATACTGGGGTGATTGGCCTGTTCGACCAAGAATGATGGGTATTGCAAAAGGGGTTACCCGTAAGCCGGGTCTTGAAACCCTAATCACTCTGGAAGGTGAAGAGTTTAATTTGCCAACTGACGCGCCAGCTTTGCACTTAATTCAACATATCCGTGATGAGAGCCATAACCATGCAGTCGCTGGTCACCGGGCGAAACGTGGTAAAACACGTCGCACGAGTGCGCTTGAAGGAATTGAAGGGGTGGGGCCAAAACGTCGCCAAGCTCTGTTGAAATATATGGGTGGACTGCAAGAGCTTAAGCGTGCAAGTGTTGAAGAAATAGCCAAAGTGCCGGGCATTAGTCATTCTTTGGCAGAAAACATTTATCAAGCATTGAAACAATAGTAAAAATCCCGCACCATAAACGCGCAATGGATAAGAGCCTAATAATATGCGTTTGAATATACCCAACATTTTGTCCCTACTGAGACTTTTCTTAATCCCAGTATTCGTTATCGTTTTCTACCTACCTTATCAATGGGCTCCTTTTGCAGCTGCGATGGTTTTTTGGGTGGCCGGATTTACTGACTGGCTCGATGGCATGCTAGCGCGTAAGCTAGGCCAAACTTCTCGTTTTGGTGCCTTTATCGACCCTGTTGCCGATAAAGTTCTCGTAGCAACGGCTCTGATTCTGATTACTGAACACTACCACTCAATTTGGGTGACGATTCCAGCAGTCACCATGATTGCACGTGAAATTATTATTTCAGCACTTCGAGAGTGGATGGCAGAAATTGGTAAGCGCGCAAGCGTTGCGGTTTCTTGGGTAGGCAAAGTTAAAACTGTATCTCAGATGTTTGCCTTATGGGTTCTGATTTGGCGCTATGACGACTGGATGATTTGGGTCGGTTACGCCGCGCTTTATATCGCAACTATCCTGACATACTGGTCAATGGCTCAATATTTAATGGCAGCCAAAGATGATTTGTTGGATGAACAACATCATTAATTGAGAAAAGCGAGCTTAGGCTCGCTTTTTTGATCTTTGAATTTCACCATCGACGTAATCATATGACGTGACAGTGTGACGGTGATCAACTTTAATCGCCTATTCCTTCGACCTTTTTGTACATTAAGTTAGCTATTTAGCCCTTTTCGTATAAATACTATTCAAACGAATTAAAAATACAAAAATAGTGTTGACTCAATCGTGTGATTCCGTAGAATGCATCCCGTACCCAAGAGGATGGCAATGAGCGATTCGATTGGAGTTACTAAGGCGCCTTGGCAGAGTGGCTATGCAGCGGATTGCAAATCCGTGGACCTCGGTTCGACTCCGGGAGGCGCCTCCATTCAAACCTTGAGTTTGAATACTATGCGACACTAGCTCAGCTGGTAGAGCGCAACCTTGCCAAGGTTGAGGTCACGAGTTCGAACCTCGTGTGTCGCTCCAAGTTTTGTAATGTTGATTGGCATCGACATTTAGATGGTGTTTACGAATCGTAACGGCATCGCAATAAAGAATTGCGTGCCCTGGTGGTGGAATTGGTAGACACAAGGGATTTAAAATCCCTCGGCGTTCGCGCTGTGCCGGTTCAAGTCCGGCCCGGGGCACCATCTATAAAGTCTAAACTTAGTTTAGCAAATGCGACACTAGCTCAGCTGGTAGAGCGCAACCTTGCCAAGGTTGAGGTCACGAGTTCGAACCTCGTGTGTCGCTCCAAATTGAAAAGGCTCATCAGAAATGATGAGCCTTTTTTGCATCCGGGAGATCGTAAAGCTATTTGGCCATTAGGTCACGACTTGACCTCGTGTCCTAGCCGGCCGCGTCGCTTCAAATTAAGAAAGGCTCATCGGAAACGGTGAGCCTTTTTGTATTTCGATGTTTGAAAAATTCACGCGCTGTTTTAGATTCCCTATGAACTCGTCCTTCGCTCTAGGAAATGACAGCTGATTGTGAGTTATTTTCGTCATCCTCGGGCATGAGGTACGAGTGAGCCGGGGATCTATTCCGTTTCGCGACGAGTTTACTCATCCCTCGTATTTATAGTCCTAATATTAAAAACTATTGATAGTGTGTTAAAAACTATGTTACCTTCCCGCCCAATCTCGGAATGGACAACGATTGCTTCTGGGGGATACGCGCGGTGACCATTCAGGCTGATTGTGACACTGCGTAGGGTAGGTATCAGTTAGTTCTTTAACTGATAGACGGGATACTTATGGCGCTTGATGCCATGTTAATGGGAAACCCAACATTGAACTCACTTAACACAACACTGCGAATCAGCTTTTCACATCCAATTGGGCCGGTACTTCACCTTTGCCCGATCCTTCAAAACAGTAGCATTACTGAACCTTGATTTTACGCTAAGTAAATTTTGCTGTCGTTAGACGGCGCTTTGTCGTGTTTGTCATTTGACTTACGCGGGCGTACAGCTATACCTCACTTCTAGCAATGTGCTGTTAGGAGGGAGTATGAATACATTCAAGGGATTTTTTATGACTACCGCCTTTGAAGTCGATACAAATACTATCGCACACTCGTTTTCAACTTCAGTTCCAGTTGTTGAAGGCACTTATGATCTTACCCCAGACGCTATTTTGCTTGAACAAGAGCAAAACGAATCGGCAGTCCGTTCTTACCCAAGACGTCTACCGATTGCAATAAAACGAGCATATGGCGCTCTGGTTGAAGATACCCGTGGACAAATTTTCCTAGACTGCCTTGCCGGTGCAGGGACGTTAGCACTGGGTTATAACCACCCAGAGATTAACCAAGCATTAAAAGCTCAGTTGGATTCAGGTCTACCGTATCAAACCTTAGATATCACAACTCAAGCGAAAGAAACTTTTATCAATCGTGTTAAAGGGTTCTTACCACAAGACTTTGCTGAAAATTCAGTGATTCAATTCTGTGGCCCATCTGGTGCTGATGCGGTTGAAGCTGCTATCAAGTTGGCGAAACAGACTACTGGTCGCAACACGATGTTTGCTTTCCGTGGCGCGTACCACGGGATGACCAACGGTACTATGGGCATGATGGGTAACTTAGGCACGAAAGCGCGTCGTAGCGGCTTGATGTCTGATGTGCACTTTATGCCATTCCCATACAACCTTCGTTGCCCATTTGGTCTTGGTGGTGAGCAAGGTGCTCAGGCAAGTCTTCGATACATCGAACGCCTACTCGCGGATGACGAAGCGGGTATCATGAAACCTGCCGCGATGATCGTTGAGCCAGTACAAGGTGAAGGTGGTGTGATTCCAGCGCCTGCCTCTTGGTTACGTGGTTTAAGACGCATCTGTGATGAGCACGGCATCCTACTAATTTTTGATGAAATCCAATGTGGTGTAGGCAAAACAGGTCATCGCTTTGCATTCGAAGAGTCTGGTATTAATCCAGATATCCTATGTCTGTCTAAAGCGATAGGTGGCGGCCTACCAATGTCACTGCTGGTTTTCGATAAGAGTATTGATACTTGGAAAGCGGGTGAACATACCGGTACTTTCCGTGGTAACCAATTGGCAATGGTGTCGGGTGCGAAAGCATTAGAGATTATTGAGCGAGACAACCTTGTTGAGCACGCGAATATTGCGGGTCAATATCTTCGCCACGGTTTAGAAAAGCTACAGCAACGTGTTGACTGTATTGCTGAAGTTCGTGGAAAAGGCTTGATGTTAGGTGTTGAGATTCAAAACCCTAACGGTGAGAAGAACAGTTTTGGTGAGCCAGTTGCTGACGGCGAGCTGACTCTTAAAATCCAGCGAGCAGCACTTGAGCGCGGCTTGATGGTTGAAAAAGGTGGACGTGAAGGCTCTGTTATTCGCTTTCTTCCTCCAATGATCATCAGCTTCGAACAGATTGATTTTGCCCTTCGCGTGATGGAAGAAGCGATTCTTGCAGCAGGTGGTAGCCATGTTGAATCTGGCAGTGCGAACGGTGAATGGAAAAAACACTTCATCCATACAGGTGTAGGTGGCAGCGACGAATTTGAAAAGGTTCTTAATCAAACTACTCAAGCAATGAAGTCGGTGTTCGAACAAGTGGATGCCCCATATTCTGGTCTCGAGCCTAAGCTACTAGAAGCCGCAATTAACGCAGTCGATCTTGATAACGTTCAAGGTTCACTGGTTGATGTGGTAGAAGATACGGCTGACTTGGTTGCTAAGAACTCCATCTTTGTTCAACACCCTGACTGTATTGCACACCTGCATACACCACCATTGATGGCATCTGTCGCTGCTGAGTCTATGATTGCGGCACTTAATCAATCAATGGACTCGTGGGATCAGGCATCTGCGGCAACCTATGTTGAGCAGAAAGTGATTGATTGGATGTGCGGCAAGTACGAACTGGGCGAAAATAGCGATGGCATTTTCACAAGCGGCGGTACCCAAAGTAATTTAATGGGGCTGCTACTTGCACGCGACTGGATCGCGAACAAAATCGATAACCACTCGATTCAAAAACTCGGTCTCCCAGAGTACGCACAAAAATTACGTATCCTTTGCTCTAAAAAATCTCACTTTACAGTCCAAAAATCGGCTTCTTTGTTAGGCTTGGGCGAAAGTTCGGTGCGCTGTGTTGATACTAACAGTAACGGTACCATTAAAACCGAATTGTTAGAGAAAGCGATTAAAGAGCTAAAAGACGACGGCCTGATTCCATTCGCAGTCGTAGGCACGGCAGGTACAACCGATCACGGAGCGATTGATGACTTAGAGTCGATTGCGCAGATCGCTCAGCAACAAGAGCTGTGGTTCCATGTCGACAGTGCTTACGGTGGCGCCTTGATCCTCAGCAGCCACAAATCTCGCCTCAAAGGCATTGAGAAAGCGGATTCTGTCAGTGTGGATTTCCACAAGCTGTTCTACCAAACGATCAGCTGTGGCGCGCTATTGCTGAAAGATAAGCAAAACTTCCAGTTTCTACTGCATCATGCTGACTATTTAAACCGTGAGCACGATGAACTGCCGAACTTGGTTGATAAGTCGATTGCAACGACCAAGCGTTTTGATGCGCTCAAAGTCTTTATGACGATGCAGAGCGTTGGGCAGGCACAACTGGGTGAGATGTATGATCACCTGTTGGCGCAAACACTTCAGGTTTCCGATCTAATTCAAAACCACGAAGGTTTTGAACTATTAGCCGAACCAGCATTATCGACAGTGCTGTTTAGAGCGATTAATAGCAATGTCACGGATTTAGACACGTTTAACCAAACATTAAGGTTAGAGGCTCTGACTCGTGGAGTCGCTGTACTGGGCGAAACAATGGTTGATGGTAAGAGCGCGTTGAAGTTCACCATCCTAAATCCATGCTTAGACATGGCAGACTTCGAATCTCTAATTACAAAAATTCATAATCTAGCGGCTGAGCTAGCAGAACAACAAGGGTAATAAATATTATGGCAATTCTACAAATTGGTGCAGGCGGCGTAGGTTGGGTTGTTGCACATAAAGCGGCACAAAACAACGACGTTCTGGGTGACATTACTATCGCATCTCGTACTATCGCGAAATGTGAAAAGATCATCGAATCGATTAAAGGTAAAAACAACCTTAAAGATTCAACTAAGAAACTAGAAGCACGCGCTGTAAACGCAGATGACGTTGATGCACTTGTTGCTCTAATCAAAGAAGTTCAGCCTGATCTAGTGATCAACGCAGGTCCTCCATGGGTAAACATGGCGATCATGGAAGCGTGTTATCAAGCAAAAGTATCTTACCTAGATACGTCAGTAGCGGTTGACCTATGTTCTGAAGGTCAGCAAGTTCCTCAAGCTTACGATTGGCAGTGGGGCTACCGTGAGAAGTTCGCAGAAGCTGGCATCACAGGTATTCTTGGTGCAGGTTTCGATCCAGGTGTGGTTTCAGTATTTGCTGCTTACGCGGTTAAGCACCTGTTCGATGAGATCGACACTATCGATGTAATGGACGTTAATGCTGGCGACCACGGTAAGAAGTTCGCAACTAACTTCGATCCAGAGACAAACATGCTTGAGATCCAAGGCGATTCTTTTTACTGGGAAAACGAAGAGTGGAAACAGGTTCCATGTCACTCACGTATGCTAGAGTTTGATTTCCCGAACTGTGGATCTCACAAAGTATACTCAATGGCGCACGATGAAGTTCGTTCAATGAAAGAGTTCATCCCTGCAAAACGCATTGAGTTCTGGATGGGCTTTGGCGACAAGTACCTAAACTACTTCAACTGCATGCGTGATATCGGCCTACTGAGCCCAGATCCGCTAACACTGCACGATGGTACAGTGGTTCAGCCTCTGCACGTTCTTAAAGCATTGCTACCAGATCCTACATCACTTGCACCGGGCTACACAGGTCTAACTTGTATCGGTACATGGGTACAAGGTAAGAAAGACGGTAAAGAGCGCAGCGTTTTCATTTACAACAACGCAGACCACGAAGTGGCATACGAAGATGTAGAGCACCAAGCGATCTCTTACACAACTGGTGTACCAGCAATCACAGCTGCACTTCAGTTCTTCCGTGGTGAGTGGGCGGACAAAGGTGTGTTCAACATGGAACAGCTGAACCCAGACCCGTTCCTAGAAACTATGCCGGGTATCGGTCTAGATTGGCACGTTCAAGAGCTAGAGCCAGGTCAACCTGTTATTCATAAGCTTAAATAAGAAGCTAGCCTTTTGTTAGAGTGATTATATAAGGGGGACAGTGTTTGTTCCCCTTACTTGATTCTTATGGATAGGTTGTTGGTATTTGGTATTTCTGATT
>NZ_JAHGAN010000042.1:0-48818 GCF_030248625.1 Vibrio sp. D420a
GAATCTCGAATCTCGAATCCGTTTAGTAACCCATTAACTGCAATAAGTTCTCAGCGGTACTGATCGCTTCTTTACGGTTGGCGATATTCAGCTTTTGATACAAGTTACGAATATGAGTCTTGATGGTTGTACCTGCCACATCAAGTTCTTGTGCGATCTGTTCGTTACTAAAGCCCGAGTAGATTAGGCCAAGTACCTGCCATTCACGTTGTGTGAGCGGGCTAGTACGCACTAGCTCAGGAATGTTAGGGTGGTTGACCAAGTTTTCTACAAAGTCTTCATCGAAGTGTACAGAGCGACTACGCTGAGTGGTTGAGATGTCTTTCATGATCTGCTGCGCACGGTGACGCTCTAGATCGCCTAGGCCAGGTTTATTACTCAGCTTATCAAGAATGTGTCCAATCGTTGAGCCATCAACAAGGAAGTTGCCGACCATACCTGTTTGGTTGGTCATGTGTAGTGCTTCCTCAAGCAGCACACGAGCGCTCTCTTCGTCGTTGGTTTGAATACGCAGCACAGCCTCAACAATCAAGTTGCGGTTGGTGTCAGTGACCAGGTGAGATCGTTTTGCCTCACTCTTCAAGAATACCAGCGCCTCTTCTGCCTCTTCAAACTGCTCCAACATGATGTGTGCACGTACAATATTACGCCACTGTAGTTGGCAGAAGTGGTTGCTCGCTGATTCAGGGCGAACCGCAACGTTCAACCAATCTTGAATCGAATCTTTATCTCCTTTCACTTGCCAGAAAAGCAGCAGTGAAAGAGAGGCGTTGGCTGTCCAATCTACGTGGTAAGTGGACTGGCGCAGAAGGTGCTGAATCTGGTCGATAAACTTGGCAGCTTTATCAATTTCACCGCGGCTGAGTGCAATGCGAGCTAACATCGAGTAGCTGTGCAGGTGCTTACTTGGCGAGTGGTGACCGAGAATATCTAGTCCTTTGTAGCAACACTCTTCCGCTTCGTCTAAACGGTTCCAACACCAACATATCTGAGCACGCACACGCAGTAGGAATTCATGAAGCGGTACGTACTGGAGTTGGTGCTCTTCGATAAGCTTGAAGGCACTGTCTTGCAGTTCGAATGCCGCTTGAACGTAACCCTGTGCGATCAGAATTTCGCTCTGTTGCAGAATCGCCCACAGTGCTTGATGGTAAACCTGATATTGGCGCGCGAGTTTTTCAGTTTGCTGCATCATTGGCAATGCGCGGCTTAAGTTACCCATTACGTGGTTAACTTCACCCACGACAGAGGTGGCAACAATACGGCTACGGTAAACGGTGGTATTAAGCTGGCTTAGCGCTAACTCTGCCAACTCGAGTGCTTTTTCAGGCTCGTTACTGTTAATAGCCACCTGCGCTCGGAGTGCGTTGTATTGACCTTGCTGCTGGGTATCAAGCTCAATATTACGGGCTTGATATTGAGACTCTGCCTCTTCTAGCAGTGTGCCCACTTGGTCGTAACGGTGTTGGCTCTGCGCTAACCAAGCACGTAGCATCGAGAGCTTAGGGTCGCTGTAAAGCTGATCTGGTGTGAGTTGCTTGATCGCCATCTCTAACGAAGAGAGCTCGCCTTGGTTAAACATCTGCCAGCCGTGTGTTCCTAAGATCTGGACGATTAACTCAGCATTGTTGGCTCTTTGTGCATGACGAAGAGCTTGATGAGGCGTGTCTTGTTTTAACCAAGCTTGAGCGGCAGCGTTATGCAGTTCAGCTTCTTGCTGCGGGATTCGCGCTTGACGCTCGTGAGCCAAAAACTCACCGAATAGATTGTGGAAGCGGTACCAGTTTTTCTCTCCCTCTAACGGGTAGATAAACAACCCAAATCGGTTAAGGGATTCAATCATCCCCAATGCGTCTTCACGCTGGGTGAGTGCGCACACTAACTCATCATTAAAGTGATCGAGCACAGAGCACTGCATTAAGAAGTGGCGAGTCTCTTTGTCTAGAAGGTCAAAGACTTCTTCCACTAGGTAATCCCAGAGGTGGGCGTGGTTAAAGTGAGAAACGGATTCTGCCGATTGAGCAAGTGTACGTTTCTGATGTTGTGCTTGCAGGGCAATTAATTGAAGTGCAGAAGGCCAGCCCTCAACATAGGCACAGATACTACCCGCAGTCGTGTCATCGACGCCGTCCGTAACTCGTTGGTTGAAAAAGCGTGTTGTCTCTTCTGTATCGAATGCTAATGAATCGTTGCCTAGCTCAATCATCAGATCGCGAACGCGTAAGTTTGCTGTACCGAGTGGTGGCGTACCGCGACTTGTTACAACAAGCGTTAGGTTATCTGGCATATGCTTTAAGAAGAAACGCATCGCTTCATGCACATCGTCATTGTTAACGAGGTGGTAGTCATCAAGCACAAGGAAACACTCATGATGAAAGTTCGCCATTTCAGCGAATACTTCACTTAGCAAAGAGTGTAGTGATGAGAACTGACGCTTTTCCGCTAACTTTTGTGCGTTAGGGCAAGCGTTTTGCGTCGCTTTATTAAGAGATTGCAGCAGGTAGTTGATGAAACGGAAGGCATCATTGTCGCTGTCGTCAATGCTGTACCAACCTACATTGGGTTTATCAACCAACCATTGAGCGGCCATAGTGGTTTTTCCATAGCCTGCGGGAGAGCGGAATAATACGAGCTTATAGCAGTCGGCATTTTGCAGCAGATCTAATACGCGTGGTCTTAAGATTGCGTTGTGTAATCGCCCCGGGCGAGTCAGTTTAGACGGGATCCACATGTCGAAGGTTACCTATTCCATGGCTCTTGTCTTTATAAGGAGAGTCGATTGCGTATAACCGACCATCAAAACAAAAGCCGTTATGAATTAATTCTGAGGCTATGTTACGTGAAGAAAAATGGCCCAGACCATGATCAGCCTCAGAAACCTTGCACTGTGGCATATTTTGACCCAACTACGCCCTTTAATTGTGACTTTGCTCACTAAATGGGGTGGTTTGTGATCGTGATGTTGCTCACTTCTACACATGAATTTGTGAAAAAGATGAGAACATGAAAAATATTTCGTGATCTAAATATCAGAACTCGCAAGAAAGTGAAAATAGGTAAACAAAAAATTCATCATTCAAAGTTAAGTTATGGAACGGGGGCTTGTGATCATAATCACTCCAATTTTTTATTCTGGAGCTGAACATGAGATTTAGATCACTAACCCAACGTCAGTACGCCCCCTACGCCCTTTCATCTACTCCTAGTCAGCCGTTAGACCGGGATGATGTTTAGTTAATTGTGACCATGCACGATATGTCACAGATGAATTAGAACAAATAAAAGCGAGATTTCTGAAATGAAAGCAACTCAGCAAAAAACTTTTGATAAAGTGTCGTTCCAAGAAAGTGTTAAGAAACACCTATCTGCAACCTACGCAACAACAGTAGAAACTGCGGACAGCCGCGCATGGTACCTAGCAATGGGCCGTGCTCTAGCAGAACTGACAACATTTGATCTGCTTGCTACTGAAAATGATGAGAAGATTAAGAACGCTAAGAGCGTTAACTACCTATCTCTTGAATTCCTAATTGGCCGTCTAACAGGTAACAACCTGATCAGCATGGGCCTTTACGAGCAAATCACTCACGCGATGGAAGAGCTAGGTCAAAACCTAACGGATCTTCTAGAAGAAGAGCGTGACCCATCACTAGGTAACGGTGGTCTAGGTCGTCTAGCAGCATGTTTCATGGACTCTTGTGCTGCACAAGAATTTCCAACTGTAGGTTACGGCCTACACTACGAGTACGGTCTATTTAAACAGTCTTTCGAAGACGGTCGTCAAAAAGAAGCTCCAGATGCATGGCGTGGTGTTGAAGGCTACCCATGGGAAGTGGCTCGTCCAGAACTAGCACAAGAAATCGGCTTCTACGGTCACGTTGAAGTAGTTGAAGAGAACGGTAAGCAAGTTCGTAAATGGGTTCCAGGTATGTCTGTTAAAGCAATGCCTTGGGATCTACCAATCGTTGGTTACGAGTCAGATACAGTTTACCCACTGCGTCTTTGGGAATGTCAGGCTATCGCACCATTCTCACTAGCAAGCTTCAACAACGGTGACTACTTCGAAGCACAACACGCGCTAATCGATGCTGGTAACATCACTAAAGTTCTATACCCGAACGACAACCACGAAAAAGGTAAGACTCTTCGTCTAATGCAGCAGTACTTCCACTCTGCAGCGTCTGTTCGCGATATTCTACGTCGTCACGAAGCAGCAGGTTTTGCTCTAGCGGATTTACCTAAGCAAGAGACTATCCAGCTGAACGATACGCACCCAACAATCGCTATCCCAGAGCTAATGCGCATCCTTATCGATGAGAAAGGCCTAGATTGGGATACTGCTTGGGACATCAGTGCAAACACGTTCGCTTACACGAACCACACACTGCTTCCTGAAGCTCTTGAGACTTGGTCTGAGTCGCTTATCCAGCGTCTACTTCCACGTCACATGGAAATCATTTTTGAAATCAACCACCGCTTCCTACAAGAAGTTCGTAAGATGTGGCCTGGTGATGGTGAGAAGCAAGCTAAGCTGTCTATCATCCAAGAAGGTTTCCACCGTATGGTTCGCATGGCAAACCTATGTGTAATCGGCTCTTACAAAGTAAACGGTGTAGCAGCGCTTCACTCACAGCTAGTTAAGAAAGACCTATTCCCTGAGTTCAATGAGATCTTCCCAGGCAAACTGACTAACGTAACAAACGGTATTACGCCACGTCGTTGGTTGAAGTTCTGTAACCCAGGCCTGTCTGCGCTAATCACAGACAAGATTGGTTCTGAGTGGCCAGCAAAACTTGAGCAGCTAGAAGGTATTGCTAAGTACGCGACAGACGCGAAATTCCAAAAAGAATTCATGGCTGTTAAGAAAGAAAACAAACAGCGTCTTGCTGATTGGGTTCAAGAGAACATGGGTATCGAGCTAAATACTAACGCTATCTTCGACGTACAGATCAAGCGTCTGCACGAGTACAAGCGTCAGCACCTAGACTTGCTACACATTCTATCTCTGTACCACCGTATCCTTAACGAACCTGGTTTTGAGTGTGAGCCGCGCGTATGTTTCTTCGCAGCGAAAGCTGCACCGGGTTACCACTTAGCGAAAGAGATCATCTTCGCGGTGAACAAGATTGCTGAGAAGATCAACAACGATCCACGCATTGGCAACAAACTGAAAGTGGTATTCATCCCTGACTACCGTGTAAGCATGGCTGAAATCATCATCCCAGCGGCAGATGTTTCTCAACAAATCTCGCTAGCGGGTAAAGAAGCATCAGGTACGGGTAACATGAAGATGGCTCTAAACGGTGCTCTAACTATCGGTACGATGGATGGTGCGAACGTTGAGATTCGCGAAGAAGTTGGCGAAGAAAACATTTACATCTTCGGCCTAGACGTTGATGGCGTTCAAGCGGTGAAGGCGCAAGGTTACAACCCTTACGACTACTACCACGCAGACCCACTACTGAAAGCGTCACTTGACCTACTAACGGGTGAAGAGTTCACTCCAGGTCAACCAGGTCTACTACGTGCAACGTTTGATAGCCTACTAGATGGCGGTGACCCATACCTATGTCTAGCGGACTTCGCTTCTTACGTGAAAGCACATGAAGACATGGATAAGCAATACAAAGACCAAGCGGGCTGGGCTAAGAAAGCCATCCTTAACACCGCATTGGTTGGTAAGTTCACATCAGACCGCTCAATCCGCGACTACGTGAACAACATTTGGAAACTAGAAGCGGTTAAACGTTAATAGACCCCAAATAAGCCAAGGCAGTTTCTGCCTTGGCTCAATTAGTTGGCTCAAAGCTAAATTGAAAATAAATAAACTTAGACAAATAACCCTACAAAATTGAAAGCGTTAGCGCGTTTTCGGAGAGAGCGATGAAAGAACAAAGCGTATTAAAACAAGTCGCAGAAATGGCAAACCTTGCCGACAGTTACGTAAGTGCGTGGGGCGATGAAGCACAAGTATCTGACGAAACATTAACTCGTCTATTGGCTTCATTGGGCTACGACACAAGCAGCGACGACGCTCTGCTTAAGTCTGCAGAGAAAAAACACAAGAAAGATGTATTAGACCCAGTTCTTGTCTTGCGCGATGGTGAGCCTGTAGAGGTTGCACTAAATCTAGGTGTGAGTGCTCGTGAAAGTGAGTTCAGCTGGCGTTTAGAAACTGAGCAAGGAGAGGTACTTGAAGGCTATCTTCAATCTCAAGTTGTACGAGACGAACGTGCAGAGGGTGGCCCTTTAGTGTTTGCATTGCCAAATGATTTGGCATGGGGTTATCACAAACTTGTGGTTAGCCGTAAGCGCCGTAAAAAGCCTTACGAAATGACGCTGATCATCACGCCAAAAGCGTGTTTCAAACAGAACCCAATCGAGCAAGGTAAGAAGCTTTGGGGTCCAAGTGTTCAGCTTTACACACTTCGCACTCAACACAACTGGGGTATCGGCGATTTCGGTGACCTTAAACAGCTTGTGGCTGACATCGCTTCGCGTGGTGGTGATTTCGTGGGTCTTAACCCAATTCACTCTCTGTTCCCAGCAAACCCAGAAGGCGCAAGCCCATACAGCCCATCTTCACGCCGTTGGTTGAACATCCTATACATCGATGTGAGCTCTGTACCTGAGTTTGCGCTGAGCGCAGAAGCACAACAAACAGTAGGCAGCGCAGAATTCCAACAGCGTCTGCAGAAAGCTCGCGACGCACACTGGGTTAACTACACAGAAGTGTCTGAGCTAAAGATGAGCATTCTTCCGCTGCTATTCACTGAATTCAAACATCGTCACTTAGACAAAAACAGCGACCGTGCTCAAGCATTCCTAGCGTTCGTTGAAGAGGGCGGTGATAGCCTAATGCATCAAGCAGCGTTCGACGCATTGCATGCGGAGCTTCATGCAGAAGATTCAAACATGTGGGGCTGGCCTGTATTCCCAGAGAAATACCGCACATTTGAAAGCCCGGCGACTCAAAAATACATCAAAGAGAACATTGAGAAAGTACACCTATACATGTACCTACAGTGGCTAGCGGATTGTCAGATCAACGACGCACAATCTCTGGCTGAAGAGAAGGGTATGGCTGTTGGTCTTTACCGTGACCTTGCTGTAGGTGTTGCTGATTCTGGTAGCGAAACTTGGGCGGACGAAGGCAACCTAGTAATGGACGCGAGCATTGGCGCTCCACCAGATATTCTAGGTCCTCTAGGTCAAAACTGGGGTCTTCCACCACTAAACCCAGAAGTACTTCAAGCGACGGGCTACGATGCTTACATCAAGCTACTACGCGCAAACATGAAGCACTGTGGTGCACTGCGTATCGACCACGTACTGGGCCTACTACGTTTGTGGTGGATTCCAAAAGGTGAAGATGCAACACAAGGTGCTTACATCTACTATCCAGTTCAAGACATGCTAGCAATTCTAGCGCTTGAATCACACCGCTATCAGTGTTCTGTGATTGGTGAAGATTTAGGTACTGTGCCTGATGAAATCGTCGATATCCTAGCGGATGCTGGCGTTCACTCATACAAGGTATTCTTCTTCGAAACATCTGAGGAAGACGGTGGCTTCATCTCACCAAAACACTACGCATCACAATCAATGGCTGCACTGTGTACGCACGATATGCCGACGCTACGTGGCTTCTGGCACTGTGATGACCTGAAGATGGGTCAAGAGATTGGCCTGTACCCAAATCAAGAACAGCTGAATGGTCTGTTTGATGACCGTCTTGAGTGTAAGCAGGGCATTCTAGATTCTGTTGCATGGCATGGTTTCCTACCGGATGGTGTAGGTCGTGATGCGAGCCAAGTGCCAATGGACTCTTACCTAGCTGAAGCGCTACAACTTCACGTTGCGGCAGGGTCTTCAACGCTTCTAAGTGTTCAATTGGAAGACTGGCTAGAAATGGACCAGCCTGTAAACATTCCAGGTACGGTAGACGAATACCCGAACTGGCGTCGTAAGCTATCGATGAACCTTGATGAGATTTTTGCTCACGATGATGTTAACCGTATTGCTTCTCGTCTGACCGAAGTTCGTGAAAAAGCGGGTAACTAATATGCTTGAGTGGCCCGATAATACTGAGATTTTTGCTTGTTGCATAAGAAACTATAATCTTGGTCACTCAAACGTTTCCGTACGTCAGGTACAATAGATCGTCGTTATATTGCCCGCATCCATAGCGGGCATTTTTATTTTATATTTTTTGGATGTTTGGTTAGGGAGAAAGGTTTTGGAAATGAGTTCAATTTCAAAGCAAGAACAAATATATACCCAACTATCACAGGCTTCGTT
Source organism: Vibrio sp. D420a (assembly GCF_030248625.1). Classification (NCBI taxonomy): domain Bacteria; kingdom Pseudomonadati; phylum Pseudomonadota; class Gammaproteobacteria; order Vibrionales; family Vibrionaceae; genus Vibrio; species Vibrio sp. D420a. The sequence continues at coordinate 8,302 of NZ_JAHGAN010000042.1, forward strand.
TGCTGACCCACTCTCATGTTTAGGTCCGTATCTTCCTTCTGATGAAGGTGCATTGCGCGTATGGATCCCGGGCGCAGACAAAGTTGAGTTGATTGTTGGCGACGAACCTCGTGTTGAATTAGTGCGCGAAGGCGACAGTGGTTTTGTCCTAAAGCAAGAGCGCGATTTGCGTTTTACGCACTACAAACTGGCTGTTGATTGGGCTGGTGTAGAACAAATCTTAGACGACCCATATCAATACCATGAGTTGTATGCGAGCTACGAAGCGCTGCATACACCAAAAGATATGTACCATCATATGGGCGCTCAGTTTATTACGTTAGAGCGTGATGGGGACACAATTTCTGGTACTCGATTCTTAGTTTACGCACCACATGCGTCAGCGGTGAGCTTGGTGGGTAACTTCAACTCTTGGGATGGCCGTCGCCACCCAATGCAGCGTCTTGATTATGGCATTTGGGGTCTATTCATCCCTGAGCTAGAAGAGGGCGCGCAATACAAATTCGAACTGAAAGGTCCAAATGGCGAAGGTCTACCGCACAAAGCTGACCCTTGGGGCTTCTATTCTGAGCAGTACCCATCGTTCTCTTCGGTGACTTATGATCACGCTCGTTACCAGTGGCAAGACAGCCAGTGGCAGAGCCGTCCAGTAACGGAAAAGCGTAAAGAAGCTCTGTCTTTCTACGAGCTGCATGCGGGTTCTTGGAAGCGTGATGCTAATGGTGATTTCTTAAATTACCGCGACCTTGCAAAAGAACTGATTCCATACCTAACGGATCTTGGTTACACCCATGTTGAATTGATGCCTGTTTCAGAGCACCCGTTTTACGGGTCATGGGGTTATCAGCCAGTGGGTCTATTTGCACCGACGAGCCGTTTTGGCTCACCAGACGATTTCAAATATTTTGTTGACCAGTGTCACCAAGCCGGTCTTGGCGTGGTACTTGACTGGGTTCCAGCACATTTCCCAAGTGATGATCATGGCTTGGCTAATTTCGATGGCACGCCTCTGTTCCATGATCCAGATCCACGTCGCGGTTGGCATCAGGATTGGAACTCGTACATTTACGATCTAGGTCGTGAGCATGTTCGTCGTTTCCTAGTTTCTAATGCTTTGTATTGGTTTGAGCAATTCCACATTGATGGTATCCGTGTGGATGCTGTGGCTTCGATGCTCTACCTCGATTACTCGCGCAGCCATGACCAATGGGTGCCAAATGTCGACGGTGGCAATGAGAACTACGATGCCATCGCAACATTGAAATGGATGAACGAAGAAGTCTACAAACACTTCCCGAATGCAATGACCATTGCGGAAGAGTCAACGGCATTCCCAGGTGTATCCGCACCGACATTCATGGGTGGTTTGGGCTTTGGCTTTAAGTGGAACATGGGATGGATGCACGATAGCTTGTCTTACATCCAAGAAGACCCTATCAACCGTAAGTATCACCACGACACGATTACTTTCCCACTCGTTTACGCGCACAGTGAAAATTACGTATTGTCTCTGTCGCATGATGAAGTGGTTTACGGCAAGGGCTCTATCCACAATAAGATGCCAGGTGATGAGTGGCAGCAAACGGCTAACCTGCGTGCTTACATGGGTTACATGTATGCGCAGCCGGGTAAGAAGCTTAACTTCATGGGCGCTGAGTTCGGGCAGACAGCAGAGTGGAACCACGATGACCAACTGCAATGGTTCTTACTTGACTACGAACGTCACCAAGGTGTTCAAAAGCTGACGAAAGATCTTAACCATCTTTACCGTAATGAAACTGCGATGCATGACTTAGATTTCGACCCACAAGGCTTTGAGTGGCGTCTTCAAGACTCTGCAGAGGCGAGTATCTTGGCTCATGAGCGTATCAGTGAATCAGGTGAACGTGTGTTGGTGGTATCGAACTTTACACCGGTACCGCACGAGCACTTCCGTCTGGGTGTTCCGGCACAAGGTCAGTACAGCCTATTACTCAATACTGATGATGCTAAATACAGCGGCAGTGGTTTTGAAGTAAAAGAGGTGGCTGAAATCGAAGCAGTGCAAAGCGAAGGCTTGGACACGTCGATTGAACTGAAACTTCCACCACTGGCGACAGTCTTCTACAAGCTGAACTAGTGTTAAAGATCTCTAAGTAATATTGAAAGCAAAATGGGAGCCACGGGGCTCCCATTTTTTATGTCTACTAGTCGCACCAATGTAATCTTGTTAACTAGGCAGTGCCTTTAGTTCGACCTAAAGTGAGTCATTCTAAGAAGCGAACGACCAATAACAGTTTCAATAACTTGTCTTGCATTACAACCAAAGCTTTCGATAGCTTTTTCACGAAAAGCACCATCAGCTTGCAAATCAAAACCCTCTGGTTGTTCTGCTTGTGATGCATGGAAGAAGATCAGTTTCATGACGCTCTGAAATTGTGGCTCATCCAGAGCTTTATCCCAAGATTCATAGAAGGTGTTCTCATTAGTGAAATCTAGAGGCTTCATGATAATTGGCAATATATGCCCATGTAGAGCCGCTCTAATCGCGCGAGTTGATGGAAAGTAACCTTGCAGTGTTGTTAAGCTCACGCCAATCTCTTTCGCGATACGTGCATACGTGAGCGACTCATGACCTTCCGCCAAGAAAAGGTCTAGAACGACTTGATTGTACTTCTTTTGATTTTCGAGTTTCTGTTGTTGGGTGATACGAGCCATGGAGTATTAGGATGCTGTTCTGAGTTTAGGGTATGGTAATCTGATAACTTAAACATCGCAATTATGAAACAAATAATTCATATTAATTTTTATAAAAAAATAAGTTTCAAAAATAACAATAAGAAAGCCGCTTGGTTAAAGCGGCTTTTCATGACTTAGTATTTTAGGATGAGACCAGATTATATTAGAGCGGATACCTAGCTAGAACGGATACCAAAACAGCTCTGATTCCAATACTCGCTTGGTAATCGCTAGAGCGACAATCAGCACGATAACAACCAGAGCGATGTAATCTGCCCTCTTAAGCGGTGCTGTACTGTACCAAGTACGTGACTTGTGACGTCCGAATCCACGTAGTGTCATCGCGTTCGAAATCTCATCAGCGCGGTCTAAACTCGAAAAGATGAGTGGGCCCAAGATCTTAGCAACATTCTTAATGCGAGCCACGAGTGGTGCTTTCTTTGACAGCTCAACCCCACGTGCTTGTTGGGCATGCATGATGTTGATGAAGTCCTTTTTCACCTCTGGCAGGTAACGCAGTGTCAGGCTAACGGCATAAGCGATCTTATAAGGTACGCCAATGCGGTTAAGGCTTGCTGCAAACTCTGTTGGGTGAGTTGTAAACACAAAGATTAATGCAATCGGGAACATGCTCATGTACTTCAGAGTGACGGTAATGAGATAAAACAGTGTCTCTTGGCTCAAAGAGTAGTTACCCGGCAGTGTCATTAGAATGTGCTCGCTACCAATCAGCTCGGTACCTTGTTGAGGGGCAAGCAAATACATAAACAACGCATTCAAACTCAGAACACTGAATGTACCAATCAGCAGTGGCTTATAAACGCTCACAGGTACTCTTGTCATTTTGAGCAGCAATAGACCAGTCGTGATCAGCAATACGATCAAGCGCAAGTCAAAGGTTGTCAGTACGACCGTCACCCAAGCGAGAAACAGTGCGAACTTAGTGATACCGTTCAATGCGTGCAGTGGAGATTGAGTATCGATATAGTTGATACCAAACTTTATCTTAGAGGCATTCATATTGCGCTTCTCTCGTAGTCGATGAAGTACTGCATAAATGCGTTGGTATCTTCGATTTTCATCATTGTCGCAAGGTCGTAAATACTGGTGGTACACAAGTTGGCACGGTCTAATAGCGAAGGTTGGCTGAACACTTCAGTCATCGGTGCGTTGGCAATAAGTTTGCTGTCAGCAATCACAATAGAGCGTGTGGTGTACTCAAGCACCAGATGCATGTCATGAGAGATGATCACCACCGTAATACCCAATTCTCTGTTTAGCTTTTGAATAAACGCCAACATAGATGTGTAGTTTCGATAGTCTTGACCGGCTGTTGGCTCATCGAGAATCAATAATTCTGGTTCAAGAACAAGAATAGCTGCAATGGTGACACGCTTCTTTTGTCCGTAGCTTAGAGCCTCAATTGGCCAGTGACGGAACTTGCTCAAGCCGCAAAGCTCTAGTACTGACTCAACCTTTTGTTTGATGCTCTCTTCATCAATACCACGATTACGTAGGCCGAATGCTACTTCGTCGAAAATCATATGGTGTGAAATCATATGATTTGGGTTTTGCATAACAACGCCGACTTTCTGGCTACGTTCAAAAATAGAAAGTGTACTTAGGTCTTCGCCGTTAAGGTAAGCAGAGCCCGAATCAGCCTCAATTACACCCATGATCAACTTGGTGATGGTCGATTTACCGGAGCCGTTTTTGCCTAAGATCGAAACAAACTCGCCTTTACCGATTTTAAAGCTGACTTCTTCAAGCGCGTTTTTTTCACCATCATAGGAGTAGGTAAGACCGTGTACTTCAAGTAGCGGTGTGTATTGCTTTTCAGCTTGTGCTGGTGGACGTTGGTTAAACCAACCTTGAACTGTTGGCCTAAACGCTTTGTAATCCAGTGACTTTAAGTTCGAGAGGGTGTCTTTTGCTGAAAGTGGTACCTGTGCAGCTTTTAGCGCTGAAAGGTACAGAGGCTCACGGATCCCGTGCTTTTCGAGAAGCCCTGACGCAAGTAGCTCATCAGGCGTCGAGTCGGAAATGATCTCACCTTGGTCCATCAGAATCACACGGTCGACATGGCGATGCAGCACATCCTCAAGACGATGCTCGATAATAATGACGGTTTTGTTGGTTTCACGATGTAGTTGATCGATGATCTCGATAGTCGCTTTGCCCGTCTTTGGGTCTAAGCTCGCTAACGGCTCATCAAAGAGTAGTGTATCTACTTCGTCAACAAGAATGCCTGCCAGTGAAACACGCTGTTTCTGGCCGCCAGAGAGGTCGTGAGGCGAACGTTCAAGCATGTCTGCTAGGTCGACCATCTTTGCGGTCGATTTCACTAACGGATACATGTCGATGTTTGACATCAGTTGGTTTTCTAGTGCAAAGGCAATATCTTCACCGATGCTAAGGCCAACAAACTGGCTGTCAGTGTCTTGAAGAACGGTGCCGACTTGTTCGGTAAAGTCATGCATAGAGAAGCTAGCACAGTCTTTGCCAGACATCTCCAGTTTACCGGTCACTTCGCCTTTTGTAGCGTGAGGGATTAAGCCATTTAAACATTGACCAAGGGTAGACTTGCCGCTACCACTTGGTCCAATAATGACGATTTTCTCTCCTTTCTCTATCCTTAGATTGATATTTTTTAGCGTCGGTTTATCCAGCGACTCATATCTAAAAGAGAAGTTCGAAAATGCAATAGTCATTAAACGCTTATGCCTCTGTTAGGTTACGGCTTTGCTTATTGCGTTTTGCAACAGATTTCAAAATTAGGAAGCCAACCACAGCGATCAGTACTGTGTTGCCTGCTGCAATGATAGAAAGTTGCGTGAAGACTTTAGTGAACGGTTCTGCGTAAAGAATCGTGTCTAAGAATGCTGAGCAGCCGTAACCTACCACGTTACCTGCTAGCGCTAAGATGACGAAAAGAGCAAAATCTTTCATTGGTAGCTCACCTTGAGCAAGGCGGTTCTTCGTCATTACTGGGAATAGGCCAATGACCATGCCCACGATACCTGAACCCAATACCCAAGTTAACCAAACGCCCCAACCAGCGAAAAGGTCGGTAACCCAGTGGCCGATGAAGCCGACAAGGAAGCCTACGATTGGGCCGAATAGAACAGAGAACAGCGCAAGCACTGCCATTGCTGGCTTAAGAGTGGTGTTGGCAAAGACAGGCACACCAAACATAGGTAGACCACCAATGCCGTATAGGGCAGCGCCGATGGCAATGACGACGACAGTTTTCGCTGAAAAGTTCATAGATAACCTCAAATGAAAAATTTGCTTTATAAAGAGCGTTTATTCGCCATTGAATTATAAGAAGTCTTAAAGACGATTTTTTAGGCAAATATAAAAAATAAGGCGCGCATTATACAGTAGAAATACGCCACAAGGAAAGATAAGTGTCTGGATGTCTAAATAACTTGAAGGGCTTGGTTAAAGGGTGACGAATATGCGGAGTTTTTGGCCACTAACAATCAAAAAAGCCAGACAGTGTCTGGCTTTTGGCGTTGTCGTTAACACTCGAGTGAGCGTGTTTGAAGCGTTAGTGATCTAAGTAGAGGTAGTTTTGCCAGCTCTTCATACGAATCAGAACCTTACGCATAACAGATACGTGGGTGAAGCTATCAGAATAAACCGCAACTTCGACCGCTGTTCCCATTGGAAGGTGATATTCCGATAGATCGTCGGTAATCGTTAGCTTCGCAAATACACGACCACTGGTTTTGAGTGCTTCAGTACCCAGGAGTGCACCACGAGCTTGGATTTGGCTTTCACCAATCGCAGGAAGCACCTCTTCAATACGCCCTTTGAATACCTTGCCCGGAAGCGCACGGAATAGAAATTCTGCTTCAAAGCCTGGCTGTAGACGCTGTAGCGAGTTCTGACGGAATGCCGCGGTATAGAACTGCTCTTCAGTGTGAACAAAGGTCATCACGGGTGCAAGTGGCAACGGAACCGCCATAACACCAGGTCGCAGTGCCAATTGAGTCACGTAGCCATCTGTTGGAGCACGAACAACCGTTTGGTCAAGATCGAATTGTGCTTTACGTAAGTCAGCCAATAAGCCAGCTACTGCCGTGTTCTCACCACCGATTTCCGAGTTAAGTGCAATCTGTGCTTGCTCTTGGCTAGCTTCAGCCACTTTAAGCGCTGCTTCTGCCGCTTTGTATGCTTGGCGACGAGTATCCAGTTGTTGCTCGGTGAAGGCACCGCTATTAAAGCCGCGTTGGTATCGAGAAAACTCTCGTTGCGCCTTGTCACGTTCAGCAATCGCTTTGATTTTCGCTGCTTCAGCTTCAGCAACCTGAGATTCAAGACCTAGCGCACCTTGGCTTGCCTCTTTTACTTTTGCCTCTAATTTCGCCACTTCTGCTTCAAAAGGGATAGGGTCGATCTTAAATAAGATGTCGCCTTTTTTCAGAGGCTTGTTTGGTTCAACCGGTACCTCAATTACTTTACCTCTAACACCTGAAACGATCGGTGTGGTTGAGTAGACTTGGTTACCAATCTGAGTGAATGGATGGTTATAGTTCATCAACAAGATAAGGGTGCCAATGATGACTACACCACCTAGTACTGCGGTCGGGACTGTCCATTTGTTAAGAGGGATATTAAACACTTTGAAGATGGTGATACAAAGCGCCGCATAGGTCATTATCAGTAGTAAATCCATTACTTAACCTCCTGATCTTTTGACTGTTCTTGGCTTGGGGTGTCTGCCGACGGTTGCGTCGCTACCGCTTGTTTGAGTGCTGCGACTTCTTGTTGCAGAGCGGTGACTTGGTCGATGAGCGTATCAACACGGTGGTGAGTGTCGTGCTGTTCTTCTTCTAGTTTGGCGAAACCCCAGCCACGGTCTGTACGCCATAGCGTTGCCCAAATCCAGAGGAATGGCCAAATAGCATGGAGTGTAAACAAGCTAACCCAGCCGGAAACATGAATGGCATCTTGATGAGGGTGGTTACGTTCTTTTGCGATTTCATATGGGATGTCATGAATCACGATGATTCCGTAAAAAATGACTAGTGCAACAAAAATTAATAAGCCGAGTGCAAAATAGTCTAAAAACATAACAGATCCTTGTAATGTTATTTATGAGTTATCAATATAGTACGCTATCGTACAAGTAATTGTTATAAAAATGATTTATTTGCATATAATTTTTAGAACGGACACCGATAAACAATAGATTGATACTATTAGAGCCTTTGTTAGTGTGCACTTACTACTCTGAAGCTAAGGAGAGCGATAAGGTGAGAAATCAGGTGAGCCAATGGGTTATGTAGGTGAAATAGCGGCGATTGGAGCTGCTATTGTTTGGGCTGGTGCTACGTGGATCTACAGTCAGTTTAGCCACCGTTTTTCTGCGATGCAGTTGAATATCGTTAAAGGGGTTGTAGCCTCGGCGATGATGATGTTTGTTATTCCTTTGATGCCGATGCCTGAGCTGAAATTAGAGTCGACCCATATCTTGGTACTAGCGGTATCAGGAGTTATAGGGATCGCAATAGGTGATAGCGCTTATTTTGCATCATTGAAAAGAATAGGGGCGAACAAGACGTTATTGCTTGAATCGCTCGCGCCGCCTTTATCTGGCGTGCTGGCTTTGATGCTGCTCGGTGCCGCACTCTCTCTGCAGAGTTGGCTAGGGGTGATTATTACCACATTGGCGGTGACTTTTGTTGTGTTTCAGCCTAGTCAACAAGAAGAAAGTGTTGATTGGAGTGGCGTCGGTTACGGTTTGTTGGCCAGTGTTTGTCAGGCATCCGGAGTGGTTATTTCGCACTATGCATTGGTCGCCGGTGATATCCCGCCTTTACTTGGTGCTTTGATTCGCTTAGCTGTTGGTGTTTTTGTAGTGATCCTAATGATTCGATTCTTCGAACCTAAGCCATTTTCTAGCATGACTAAACACTTAAAACAGATGGAAATAAACGACAAAGCGTGGTTATTGGGGGCGATTTTTGTCGGGACCTTCCTCGCACTCTGGCTTCAACAAGTGGCGCTTAAGCATGCCAATCCTGCGATTGCACAAACACTAATTGCGACCAGCCCAGTGTTTATTTTGGTTATTTATGCCTTCAAAGGGGAGTCAATCTCCAAGCAGAGTTTGATAGGGACGTTGTGCGCTGTAGGCGGTATTTCTCTGTTTTTCCTTTGAGATTTTGGATACAAAAATAGAGAGGCGATGACCTCTCTATTTTTATCATTGTTATTTACCAAGCTATCTATCAGATATGGTTACTCGGTACAGACTTGGTTTCGTCCGTTCGCTTTGGCTCGGTAGAGCGCCTTATCAGCACGGTAGAAGGTACGTTGCGTGTTCTCACCATCACGATGTAGCGTAATGCCGACACTGACGGTTAGTCCTCTTTCACCTAATATTTCATGCCAACCATATTGGAAGATACGTTCTCGATAGTTCTCCGCGTGCATAGCGGCTTGAGCTTGAGTAGCGTTTTCCAAAATAACCAAGAACTCTTCACCACCGAAACGCACACATGAAGCGCCGCGGAATTTAAAGTAACCTGCTAACTCTTGCGCCACACTAACGATTGCTTTATCACCGACTAGGTGGCTTAGCTCGTCATTGATCGATTTGAAATGGTCGATATCGACGACCAGCAGTGCAAACGGTGTATTGTGGATGAGAAGGTCTTTGAGTTTCACATCCAGCCAGCGACGGTTATGTAAACCTGTCAGTGGATCGGTAAATACGTCTTGTTGCAGCTGAGCTACCGCATTTTTATGCTGCTCAGTGGTCTCTTTAAGCTCTTTGTTTTCTTGTTCAGACAAGATGAGTTTCAGTTGCAATTCGAAGCGAGATAGACGTCGCAGTTGACTTGCTCCAAGCTCACTGATTGGAATCTGTTTCATCAGGTCGGTTTCGATGCGGTAACCTTTTTTCTCGTGTTCTAACGCTTCTTTATAGCGCCCTTGGTGCATGCACACTTCACTCATGGAGTCGTAGAAGCGCTTAGCCAACACCGGCGATGAGTAGCTTTTCACTCTCTTGCTGGTGCTCTCGAGAATCATACTCGCGTAATCTTGCTTGTTGATGATAGTTAAGCAATGTGCGAGCTCTAAACGAATCATAGTGGCTAACCAACTCGCCTGTGTGTTTGTTGCTGTATGCTGAACAGATGAGATGCAGCGTAAGGCTTCGTGATATTTTTTCTGAGCGCGGTAAACTTTGGCTTGGTAGAGCGAAATCTGCGCGGTCAGTAGTTTATTACTCACCAAAATACTCAGCTCTTCACACTCACGAAGCAGATCACTGGCTGCGGTGATTCGGTTGAGATGAAGGAAGCTAGCGACCATGTGAAGCTTGAACTTCAAACGCAGTAGGCGACTACTGATGGCATGATCGATACTGCTGATTTTTTGGTAATAGCGCAGCGCTCGGTTGTGATCGCCATAAGCATCACACAGGTTACCCATGCCCAAGATGGCCATTACGTACTCGTCAATATGTCCGTGTTCGACGGCAATCGTCGATGAACTGATAAACTCATTGAGTGCGGCTGTGTAATCCCCTTTTTCCACCAAGCGACTACTGAGACTGGTTTTGACTGTGAGTATGTCTTCAACATCGCCGGGTAAGGTTAGAAGATCGAGCGCGGCGCGCAGCTCGTCGATACTGATTTGATTCTGTTGTAGCTCAGCTCTATATTCAGAGCTAATAATGTAGCAGTGTGCTTGTTCTTGTTGCGTGGTCGCAATGTGTTGGCGAATGTGATTCCAGAAAATGATCGCTTCTTCACCAGAAACTGAAGAAGGATCTAAGCCTGCGTCCGTGATCTTATTTAATAACGTTTCCATCAGTCTCTTTCTCAGCTTCGTCTTCTTCTAATTGTTCTAAGGTGAACGGGAAGGTCAAGATGTCGTGAAGTGTCACCACAGGTGGAGCGCCTTTAAGTCCTTTTCTGTGCCAAGGGTAAATGTTGAGCATGGTGGTGAGTTTGTCGAAGATAGCTTGCGCTGCGTTGCCTTTCTCTGCCAGCATGAGCGCAACGCGTTCACCGCTCAAACGTGAGATGAAATCTTCTTGGTTACAGAAGGTGTGAGCGAGTTCAGTACACACTTCGAGATAGTTGGGGTCGTCGTGCTGGAACATAATGATGCTGTGATTTGAGCGCTTGAGCTCGGTTTTAAATAGCACCAACTGCTCCCACCAAAACGTTTCTGATACCACGTGAGAGAATTGCTTCTCTGGGTCATACTCGTACTGACCGCGAATTCGGTTAATCAATTTACGGGCGCGTTGTTCGAGTTGGCGTTTTGAGCTGCGTGCTTTATCTAATCCGACACGTGTCGTCTGCTCACGAAGCATGTTGGTCGAATATTGACGGTATTTTTTAAAGGCAACAAGTGCCGCTTGGTAATCTTGATTCTCTTCGGCCACCAAAGATTGCTGGTAGCAAATCTGGCTTAGCAACTCACCATTATCAAACTCGTTAGCTGACTGCTCCGCATGGGTAAGCAGTTCAGATGCTTGGTGTGGTCGTTTTCTTAATAACTCTAAACGAGCACGGCTAATGAAAGAGTGCGCTTTCATCCACACTAGGTTGTGCTCAACAGCCAGCTTGTGCGCTTTGGCGGTCGCTTGTTCAGCGTCATCAAGACGTTCAAGGCCAAGCAGGGCCAATCCTCTAAAGTCCCAAACCTCTGCATGCCACGTGTTATCTGGGTGGTCTTTTAGCGCTTCTTCTGCACCATCAAGCACAGAGAGCATCTCAACGTAATTGTTGAGTAGGTAGTAGTCCCACGCGAGCAGGATTCTCGCTTTACCTTCAAGCCAACCAATTCGGCTATTATTTGCCACCTTTACGGCAAGCTGGTGGGTAGAGCGTGCGAGTTTGTACTCATGGGTGATACGCCAGATATTCCCCAACCCAATCAGGCATTCGATTTGAATTTCAAGCTCGTCGACTAATGCAGACTGTTCGAGGGCATTAATCCAGTATTGTTGAGCAGAGTAGTATTTAGCTTGTCCCCAGAACTGGAGCGCATGAAGGTGAAGAATTTCAGGAAGAAAGAGATCAGTATCGAGTCGACTTTGGCGCTTATAGGCCTCTTTGATGTACTTTAAGCCTTTGCGATAGTCCATGAGATTCCAGCAGCAGCGGGACATCAGCATCAATGACTGAATCGCCCCCTCTTCAAACAGAACCTGTTCAGCTCTCACCAAGCATTGCTCAGCTACCTCGAAGACGACGGCAGGTTCTGAGTCTATACGCTTTTTGAGTTGTTCAAGCTCTGTTTCAATTAGATACTGGTTTTTGTCCAAGGCATAAGTCCATTATTATCGAACATACTGATAACACCATCATTATAAGTATGTGATTTAGGATAAGCACTAATTATCTAACGAAGAGGTGATACCAAGTAATGATCTTTTCGATTAATGAGTGCTACCTCATGTTATTACTTGGTATTCAACTACTTCTAGTATATTCAACTAGATGGTTATCTTTTCGTTACGACAGCAGTTGCTTCAGAGTTAGAGGTTGTTCAGCAACACCTAAGCGTTGTGCTGCGGTTAGCCCCTCTTTATCTTGATAGCACAAATTATGCCAAGCTCTGAAAATATCGAGCAGAGGAAGGATGCCACCAGGACGCAGTTTACGTCTGGGTTCATTAATAAAGCCATCAAACAGGACCTGAAATCGCTGTTGATAGAACTTGGTCTGCTTAAGAGAAGCGTGTTCGAACCAATGTTCTGGTTGAGTGTTGCTACCTGCGAGGTAACAGATACCTTTTTGCTTGTCACCTTGATTCGCGATAGCCCAACGGTCTCGCCACCAACTCATGTGCACAATATCGATTTTCTCAAACCCTAAACTGTCATCCCACAAGGCATCTTCTTCAACATACATTAGGTCAACGTTGTTGTTTTGGATCCGTGGTAGGCAGACACTCAATGCCGCTGAACGTAATAGCGGATCTTGAGGCAAGTAAATAGAAACGGGTTTGCTCTCGTCACACATGTCTAATACATGTAAGAAATGAGCATAAGAGGTATAAGGTGGACGAACCAAAGCCCCTTTAGACGGATAACTAAAAGAGGTGAGGTTACCCATCGGATCTTCGACATTGCCGCGAGCAAGAATCACTTGGTATTGCTGCTCAATGCGCTTTTTAAGATCATCAGACGAGGTTGGCAGCTCTAAGTTAGCCTCAGAAGAGTGCTCTTTTGAGACGAATCGAGCGACTGAGTCGTAAGGGTTATGGTCAACATTGCCAACGGGCTCTTCATTTTGAGAGTAGTTGACGTGTTGGCAAAGGATGTAGCCTGAGTGAGCTTCACCAGTGGCGATCCACACAACGCCATTGTTGCTATGTGGTTGCAGTCGCTGGTAATCGGACGCAAATTGGTAATCCTTCGCGTGATTTACCCACCGCGCATCGATCATCGCCAGTTTGCGACGACAGCGGCTCGCAATATGATCCACATGATCATAGAAGGTTTTTGGGTTGATCTCTAACTTGCGGCAGATTTCGCGTACGGAATAACCCATGAACAAAAGGCCCATGAGGTTTTCTTGAAATTGCAGCTTTTTGTTAGAACCTGACCATTTATCAACAAACGTCGATTGGCAATCTTTGCAGCGATAGCGTTGTCTATCTCCGCTGTAGCCAAAAGCATGGTAAAGATGTTTGTGTGTGTGGACAGAAAGCCCAAAGTTATCGCAATCATCATTGCGACAAGCAGGAAGGCCGTCACTATGGAGGTGACGAAGCCGATGAAGTTCATTCAAAACTTCATGGTTGTTAAGTAAGGGGGGGAAAGCTCCACATTCACGACAAACCATCGCTGGACGCTTTGGGTTTGCATGTTGCAAAACATAACGTTTTGCATCGCTCAAGCCAAAGTTGTCACACGCCAATGTTTTACAAAAGTTGAGTTGTAAACCGTCCGCGTCTTTTGGCAGCTCGTCGTTGGACACGATCGCCCCCTCGGGATTATTTGGGCAGCCAAGCGAACTTGGCTGCGGGGTATTGCTTTTCAAAGTATCGTTAATCAATGATTAGATGTTGATAGCTGTCTCTAGAGCTACTTTCATCATGTCGTTGAACGATTTTTGACGCTCTTCTGAGCTTAGTTTTTCACCACGGATGATGTGGTCAGAAACTGTTAGGATTGTTAGTGCTTTCGCGCCTAGGTCTGCAGCAACGCCGTAGATACCTGCCGCTTCCATGTCTACACCTAGGATGCCCAGTTTTTCCATCTTCTCGAAGATGTCTGCTTCAGGTGTGTAGAATAGGTCAGCAGAGAATACGTTACCTACTTTAACTGGTACTTCTTGAGCGCGCGCTTGGTTTACAGCTTCTTCTAGAAGACCGAAATCAGCGATTGCTGCAAAGTCGTGGTCGTTAAAACGAATGCGGTTAACTTTAGAGTCAGTTGATGCACCCATACCGATAACAACGTCCATTAGTTTAACGTCGTCACGTACTGCGCCACAGCTACCAACACGGATAACATTTTTTACACCGTACTCAGCAATAAGTTCGTGTACGTAGATGCAGCATGAAGGGATACCCATACCGTGGCCCATTACAGAAACTTTCTTACCTTTGTAAGTGCCTGTGTAGCCGAACATGTTACGAACATCACAAACTTGCTTCACGTCATCAAGGAATGTTTCAGCGATGTATTTTGCGCGAAGTGGGTCACCCGGCATCAGTACAGTTTCAGCGAAATCACCAGCTTGTGCGTTAATATGAGGTGTAGCCATTGTCGTTCTCCAAATTTATAGCGGTAATTATAGGAACAGAATTTTTAATTACCGTTTCTGTTGAATTAAATTCGTTTCGTTGAGGCAATATTAGCGAGTTAAAACGGTGTTCCTTGAGAAGCAGGTCACAAAAAGAGGCGTTTCTAACAATCGATTGATCGTTAATAACTAAAAATGTTGAAACCGTAAAGGCAATCGATTTTGCCAAGCCGATATCTGTTGATTTGAGGAAGGAAGCAGCGAATGTGGCGTGATTCGTGTGCGAGATGTCATTTACGCGCATTGTCGAGACAAGGATTCAACATTAATCTAAAATGATAATAATAAAAAACAGGGTTGTTTATGTCGTACCTCTCAAGCTCAACGCTCCTTAACGTAGTAAAAAAACGAATAGTTAAAAAACATATTGCCGTTGCTTCGCTGCTGGCTACTAGTCTTTATTCTGCCTTTAGTGTCGGGGCAACCTTTGAGTTACCACCGAGTGATAGCCGTGTTGTTGGCCGGATACAGCATCATGAAGTCGTCGCTGGAGAAACGTTAGCTTTGATCGCGAAGCAGTATGATATTGGCTTTTTGTCTTTAATGGCTGCAAATAAAGGGGTCGACCCATTCTTGCCGGCAGAAGGCTATGTGCTGAGTATTCCTAGTCGCTTTATCCTTCCTGACACTCCACGCCAAGGCGTTGTCATTAATCTAGCTGAGTTGAGGCTTTATTACTTTGAACCGGATAAGAACCTTGTTCATGTGTTTCCTGTGGGGATAGGTCGAGTAGGGCGAGATACACCAGAGATGGTGACGACGATTAGCCAAAAACGACCGAATCCAACATGGACGCCACCGAAATCCATTCGCGAAGAGTATTTAAGTAAAGGTATTGAGCTTCCACCAGTTGTACCAGCAGGCCCAGAAAACCCACTAGGAGAATATGCGTTAAGGTTGGCTTATGGTGCGGGAGACTATCTTATCCATGGAACCAATAAAGACTTTGGTATTGGATTACGTGTGAGTTCCGGTTGCATTCGAATGGAGCCGAAGGATATTGAATGGCTGTTCGAGAAAGTGAATAAGGGCGAGAAGGTCACTATCATTAATGAACCGATCAAAGTGGCATTAGAGCCCGATCGTAGTGTATTTGTTGAAGCGCATGAGCCCTTAACACGCAGCGATGGTTCTAAAAAGCCATTAACGATTCCTATCGAGTTGAAGTGGTGGCTGGATGAAGCTGATGTTTCCAACTCGAAAGCTAAATCCGTGATTTTTGCGCAGAACGGTGTGCCTGTTGAGATAGCACCACCCACTCAGCAGTGGTAGGCATAAGTCTTTAACTCTTCCTGTAATGCAGCTCGCTCAATCAGCTTCGTAAATATACTTAGTGACAAACAAAAGCGCCACTGCAAAACACAGTGGCGCATGAACTCTTTAGTAGATAGGTTACTTAGTGTAAGAGCTTGCGATATTGTCGATACGCTCGTTAGCACGCATCGCCTCTTCTTTCGCTGCCATCGCTGCGTCAGTTGCTTCTTGAGCTTTCATTTCTGCGTCTGCTTTTTCACTCTTAAGAGCTTCAACTTCACTGGTTAGTTGAGCCACTTGATTTGATAGCTGTTCTACTTCCGACATTGTCGCTTCTTCTGGATCTGAAGAACAACCTGCCAATACAAACACAGAGGCTGCAGCTGCGATTAACACCTTATTCATAAGAACTCCTTGCTTATTGATCATCAAAAGATGCGCTATACATTCTTAATCATATAGTCGCTTCAACCTTGATTGTAGCGACTAATTACTTAAGCGCAAAAGTGATCCTAGGAAAAATTGCCAAATTATTGAGGTAATTAGCAAGGTGTCACACGGATTCTCAAAATTGAGAATGGTAAACTCCTCTTCTTTGTCACGCCTATATCTTTATGATGCTTAAAGCGAATTTACCGTATCCATGATAGAACGCTCACTAAGAATCCCGGATAAATTTTCTGTGATCTCTATCCTTATAACGGGGTTTCGCGGTATCATGTCGCGTTAAATTAATTTTGTTCAATACCATCAAGACTGGAGAGTCCTTTGCACTTTAAAGATTTAGGCTTAGATAATCGCTTACTGAAGAACTTAAAACATTATGACTTTAAGAAAGCGACAGAGATCCAACAGAAAGCGATCCCTGTTGCTATTGCCGGTAAGGATCTATTGGCTTCATCAAAAACGGGATCAGGTAAAACATTGGCATTTGTACTGCCGATGATTCACAAAGCATTAAAAACAAAAGCGTTTTCTGCTCGTGATCCACGTGGTGTAATCTTGGCTCCGACGCGTGAGTTGGCAAAGCAAGTCTATGGCGAACTTCGTAGCATGCTTGGTGGGTTGTCTTACGATGCAGCGTTAATTCTTGGTGGTGAGAACTTTAACGATCAAGTGAAAGCACTACGTAAGTACCCACGTTTTATTGTGGCAACGCCAGGTCGTCTTGCTGACCACCTAGAGCATCGTTCATTGTTCTTAGATGGTGTTGAGACACTAATTCTAGATGAAGCAGACCGTATGCTTGATTTGGGTTTTGCTCCAGAGCTTCGCCGCATTGCTAACGCAGCTAAGCATCGTCGTCGTCAAACGCTGATGTTCTCTGCAACGCTGGATCATGCGGAAGTGAATGACATTGCTAACGAAATGCTAGATGCACCGAAACGTATCGCAATCGGTGTTTCAAATGAAGAGCACCTAGATATCACTCAGAAGTTCTACCTGTGTGATCATCTTGATCATAAAGAAGCGATTCTTGATCGTGTTTTGGAAGAAGCAGAATACCGTCAGGTGATGATCTTCACGGCAACACGTGCTGATACTGATCGTCTGACAGAAAAGCTGAACGAGAAGAAGCTAAAAGCGGTGGCATTGAGCGGTAACCTTAACCAGACACAACGTAACGCGATCATGAGTCAGTTTGAGCGTGCAGTGTACAAGATCTTGGTTACGACAGACGTTGCCTCTCGTGGTATTGATATTCCGAACGTAAGTCACGTGATTAACTTTGATATGCCTAAGCACACTGAAGAGTACGTTCACCGTGTTGGTCGTACTGGCCGTGCTGGTAATAAAGGTGATGCAATCTCTTTGGTTGGTCCAAAAGACTGGGACAGTTTTAAGCGTGTAGAACTTTACTTACAACAAGATCTTACTTTCTCAGTACTTGAAGGCCTGAAAGGTAAGTTCAAGGGTATCAAACCTCGTAAGCCAGCTTTCAAGAAAGGCGGTCCTGCGAAGAAGGCTAATAAGCCACAAGTGAAGAAAGCGCCGAAGAAACCGGTTAAGCGCGATAAGAGCTTCCACCAAAATGTGGCAGTGGGTGATTCAGTCTTTATCCCTAAAAAGAAAGTCGCACCTAAAGTCGACGACGAATAAATAAGAAAACCGCCGTTAATGGCGGTTTTCTTTTATCTAAACGGTGCGATGCCTTTAAAAGTCGAAGGTCGACATTGAGTTCATCAGTATATGTGTGGCGATGTATTTGTGAGTTGCCGTGGTTGGGTGTGTTACGCCCCAGAACACGTAGCTGTCAGAGCCGTAAGTTGCACAATCATTTGTTAAGCTGTGGCTATACAGGTAATCCTGAGAGGCGCTGCGATTAATGTCTAAGCAGGCATCTTTGGCGTTTCTGAATCCATGTTTTTGTGGTTCACTGGTGATACTCGAGAATAGTGCGTGAGCATCAAATAGGATCACGTTGTCACCTTTACTTTGATAGTACTCTGATTGTTCCTTGATGAATTGGTTGAACGCGAGAATCTTACCACGAACGGTCTCGATTTCTTGTTCAGTTGAGTACTTAAACTGAGGCGCTTTGGTCGCATCTGGTAGGGTGAACAGAAGAATATTTTTTGCGCCAGCGTCGGTTAGGCGGATCAGTGCGCTGCTGAAATTGGCTTTTACATCAGCTACTTCGCGCCCGTAATTCATAAAATCATTCAACCCGAACTCTAATGTGAATAGGGTGTTCTCTGGTCGATAGTTCTTCGCCATCTTCATGTAAGTAAGATACGAAGTTACCTGATCATAGACGCCAGTGAGAGCGACATATTGATTGGTTCCTGCTGCGCCACCCACAGCCCAGTTATAGAGCGGCACACCCTTAGCGTTAGCTAGGTACTCAGTCCAAACAAAACCATTCGAGAAGTGACCTAAGAACCAAGAATTTGGGTTAGGGAAGATCCATTGCGAGCCATTGAATAGGTTACCTGTGTCTGAAAGGCTATCGCCAAAAGCGACTATTCGGTTGATTTGATTGGCTTGAAAGCCGTGGTCGTTAGTCCAGATCGAGTGGTTGTAAGAGAAGCGATTGTCTGCAGCAAAGTAGGTAATATCGGCTTTGTCGTGTTGAACATCTAATGTCTCTACACAACGCTGTTTAATCTCTTGTTGTGGGGTCTCGCTGTAGAACATGTTTTTAAAGGAGATTGAAGACCACCAGTAACCGTCAATGGTGTAATAGTCACCGTTTTCTTTTCTAGCCCATTCCCAATCCGTAGCGGGTGAGTCATGGCTTGCATCTGTTCGATACCAGCACCTAACGTAGGTATAAGTGGAATCTGATTGTGTTTGTGCAACTTGCGCTGACGTGATTGACTCTGGAGTTAGGGTGTTATCTTGTGCTGAAACCGCACCAAATGGCATCAATAGAGCCAAAACTAACGTTGTTTTTTTCATATGTAGGATCTTTCAATTGAGTGTGAGAAATTGAATAGACCAGTAATCGGTATTGCTTATTGAAAACTGGTCAGACCTATATGTCCTAGTGATGCGTTTTGGTCAATCCATTTAATTTTATAATTTTCTCTATCTGGTACTAAGATCCATTTTTCAACGAAAATCTGTCTAAAAAACAGCCTAATCTTGTTCCTTAAAATTCGTTTTTACTGATTGAGAAAGTATGGCTCTTTACTTTAACTTAATAAAAACAATACCTTAAATATAGAAGTGTCATTAAGGCATTCTGAATGCTAACAGAGGCGGAATCGTTGGAACTGTACTCCTGTGAATGAATGATTGATGTTTAATTTAGATGTTGAATGATAGTTGTTGCTCACGATTCTTAATTTATAAATTTCTACTTTCTGAATTCCTCTCCTAGCTTTTCAACTCATCCGAGGTCTAATTAGTAAAGGAGAAAGACGTTGAAAAAGATGATGCTGATGGCGGCTCTGTGCATGGGAAGTGCCAGTGTGTACGCTGGAACGAGCACCGCGCCACTAGAACATTCAGGGTACACGCAAACACAGTACCCAATTGTGTTGGTACACGGGTTATTTGGTTTCGACACGTTAGCTGGTGTCGATTACTTTTACGGTATTCCCGAGTCTCTAGCGAAAGATGGAGCCAACGTTTATGTCGCTCAGGTCTCTGCGACGAATAGTTCCGAGGTGCGAGGAGAACAGCTTCTTGCTCAAGTAGAAACCATTATCGCCGTTACTGGGGCAGAGAAGGTTAACTTAGTTGGTCATAGCCATGGTGGTCCTACAGCAAGATACGTAGGCTCGGTGAGGCCAGATCTTGTAGCATCGGTCACCAGTGTCGGTGGGGTTCATAAAGGCTCTAAAGTCGCGGATTTAGTGCGAGGCAATGTCGCAGAAGGATCCATTACTGAGTCGATTGCAGTTAAGTTGGCTGGTGGCCTAACCACATTGATTAACTTACTTTCAGGCGGAAGCGATCTTGAACAAGATGGGCTCGCTTCATTAGAAGCACTCACGACTGAGGGCTCTCTAGCATTTAATCAGCATTACCCGGAGGGTGTACCGACATCGGCGTGTGGAGATGGCGAATGGCAAGCGAGCAATGGTGTCTATTACTACTCTTGGACGGGATCGTCGACCTTTACCAACTTGCTCGACCCGACGGATGGAGCCATGACAATTTTAGGTTTAGCGTTTGATGGTCCTAGTGATGGTCTAGTGGGGACTTGTAGTGCTCATTTAGGTCGTGTGATTGGCGACAACTACAAAATGAATCATTTGGATGAAATCAACGGGACGTTAGGGATCCACCACCTTTTTGAAACAGACCCTGTCACTCTCTATCGTCAACACGCCAATCGCCTCAAGCTGGCTGGCTTGTAAATCTCTTTAGTATTAAAGGAGTTAATCAATGAAAAAGGCCACACTGTTACTGATATCAATGATCGCTGTAGGAAGTTTCAGTGCGGTCTTTTACCAAGGCCAATCACGAGCGCAAGCCGTATCGGCAAAGCACCTCAAGAGTGAATCTCAAAGCGACACAGAGATCGACCAAAGTTCAGCCAAAGATACGATGGATTATTTTATGGCTGCAATGGTTGATATTGACCTCAATCAGGTCAAAGAGAATGTATCTGACTTCAATAATATCGCTCCTAACAGCGTGATAGATGATCGATTATTTGAAAAATATTTGGAGTACAAATCGGCACTAGAGCAGATAGATTTTTCGAATAATTATTCTAATTTAAGCATTGAAGAGCTGACAGAGTTACACGAGCTGTTGATGGATCAACAGGCCTATCACTTTACTGCGAGTGAACAAGAGTTGCTATTTGCCCATGAAAATCGATTGCGCGAGCTAGCGATTGAAAAACTGAAAATGAGGCAAGAATATACTGACCCAATTGAATTTGAAAAGCAGTGGCTCGAGGCATTAACTCTTCAACCTGAGTATGTTCAACAAACGCAGAAAAATACTTTAACCTTAACCCAGCTTAGTCACGCAAACAGTTTAGATAACCAGCAAAAATACCTCAATCGAGTAGAGATTGTCGGCGAAAGTGCTGCACAACGCTTAAGTGCACTAGACGCCCAACGTGAGCAATTTGATAGCGATTTCCAACGGTTTATCACTCAAAGAGAGACGATACTTGATAACCCAAATTTGAGTGCGGATCAGCAAGCACAGGAAGTTGCTTTGTTGAGAAACGATCTGTTTACTGAGCAACAGATAAAGCGAGTAGAAGCGCTAGAGCGAATTCATGATAGTGAAAAAAACTAAAGTAATCGCTTAACACCCTTAAAATGAATAGTTAGACAGAATAATAAACCAGTAAATCTAGTCAACCGAGCACAATAATTGAGATTCATATCACCAAATTATGAAAATGATAATTGATCTCATTACCATTTGGGTGCAGTATACGCGAAATTTATTAAATTGGCGTATGGATTTATTGGGTTTATGAAAACGTGTTGCCTGCTTGTTTTAGCAACTTTAGTTTCAGGAAGCGTGACTGCTGCGGATCAGTTCTCTTGGTTGAGAGACGATTCTAGAAGCAGTGAGCGCGTATTGGGTTATCTCGAGAAACAGAATGAGACGACCGACGCGTATCAGAAGACCTTACAAAATGAAATCGACTCGCTGCAATCCATGTGGCGAGAGAACCGACCGCAACGTTCAGAGAAGCCTTGGCGAGAAACCAATGGCGTAGAATATGCTTGGAATGACTACACACTGTTGTCGCGCGCACCAAGCAGTGTTGGTGTGACAACTGTCATTTTCGATGCCAAACATCACGCTGATCAACACGAGTATTACCAAATTGGTGGTTGGAAACTAAGCCCTGACAATTCCTTACTCGCTATTGCAGAAGATCTTGATGGTTCTGAACAGTATCAAATCAGTATTGTTGAGCTAGCGACCAATAAAATCACGCACCTTATCACTGGTGTTGAGCCATCTATCGTTTGGTCGAATGATGGGAAATCGCTGTATTTGGTAAAACAGGAGCCAAAGACACAGCGACCACATACTTTGATCAATAAGCCATTGAAAAGCGGAGTTGAGACATCGCTTTTTCAAGAACATGAAAATGCTTGGTTGCTTTCAACATACCAAACAAGCGATAGAAATTTCGCCGTTGTCCAGAGCAACAGCGACAACAGCAGTGAACAACGCTTTCTGGATCTTAACACTGGTGAGTTATCACCACCCATTCAACAGCGCCAAGAAGGCATTGAATACTATGCAGATCGTTTTGCCGATCATGTGTATATCAATAGCAATTACCAACGGAAAAACTTCCAGATCTATCGTGTGAATCGTTCTGATCTCATGAATATAGAGGCTTGGCATTCTTTTGGTGATTTTGAAGCGGATGAGGCAATCAACAATTTTCACCTATTCCGTTCAGGTGTAGTGGTTCAAACCAATCTGCAAGGTAAGCAAAAACTGCACGTCTTTGATGAAAGCGACAAGCTGATAAAGATTGAAAACGTTGCTCGTGAAGGTGGCGTCGCTTGGGTAAGCCAAGTGGGAGACTACAACAGCAATAAGCTACATATCCGAAGTATGTCTATGATCCAACCGGGTCTTTGGGAACGCTTTAATACGCTAACGGCAACTCGTGAATCGATTGGGCAAGATGTCTATCCAAATTATCAAGCAGATATGTACGTTACTCAAACTTTGAATGTTGAGAATGATGGACATGCTGTCCCAGTGACGCTCGCTTACCGAAAAGAACTTCTTAATAAGCAGAATCCGGTAGTCCTATATGGGTATGGCGCTTATGGAGTCACAATGAAGCCATACTTTATGCCACAAACCATCAGCCTACTCGACCGTGGTGTCATCTACGCTGTTGCTCATGTAAGAGGCGGAGGTTTTAAAGGTGAACAATGGTATCTCGCTGGTAAAGGCCTAAACAAATCGAACAGTATCTCTGACTTCGTTGCTGCAGCCAGAACACTTCAAAACTTTCAACAAGGCGAACGAGCTATCTTGGCAATGGGGTCAAGTGCTGGCGGCACCTTAGTGGCTGGAGCCTTAAATGAAGCTCCTGAAGTATTTGCTGGCGCGTCCCTTAAGGTCCCATTTGTTGATGTGATCAACAGTATGTCGGATGAGACGTTGCCGTTAACTGCTCAGCAGTATGCCGAGTGGGGTGACCCTCATCAAGAGTCTGAACTTTCAGCAATGAAAGCCTATGACCCATATTTCAATCTTTCCAAAACCGACTATCCACCCGTTTTAATCAGTGTTGGCCTAAATGATCGACGGGTTCCCTATTGGGAAGGCGCTAAATATCAAGCCAAGTTGAAATCTTTGACGACAGGAAGTGGCCCGTATTTGCTGTCTACCAATTTTAGTCAAGGTCATTCGAGTGACAGGCGGCAGTCTTTATCACAACAAGCGTTCGAATACGCATTCTTATTATCACTTACGCATAAAAATACTAAAGCGGAGCAGTAAATGAAGCTTTCACCCCTATCAGCGGCAGTACTGAGTGTACTTGCTGTCAACGTCGTGCACGCCGAATCCGAGGTTCTCCAGTTTGAAGAGGTCGTGGTTACCGCGAATAAAATCGAACAACCCCTATCTGAAGTGGCTGGATCCGTTGCTGTTATCGATGGTGAACAGATCGAAAAAAACGGCGCGACCGAGCTGTATGATGCAATCAGAAATGAACCGGGTGTTAGCGTGAGTGGTGGGGCTGGTCGACCTCAGAACATTACTATCCGTGGTATGACTGGCAACCGAATTTTAGTGGTTAAAGATGGAATAAAGTCGTCAGATGGTTTTGGTGCAAACGACATTAACGACAAAGTAGGCCGCAACTCGTTTGATCTTGCGGACATCGACAGTATTGAGATTGTCAAAGGCGCGAGCTCTTCGGTTCATGGTTCCGGGGCTATTGGCGGTGTTGTCGTTATTAAAACTAAACAACCAGGGGATTATCTTAAAGATAGCGACTTTTACAGTGACGTGTCGGGTACTTACACAGGGGTAAGCGATAAATATCGAGGTTCAACGAGGCTTGCGTTTCGCACAGGAAGCTTTGAAAGCTTGATTAATCTTGCATATTGGGAAGGTGGAGAAACGCGTAATTTTGAAGAGAACTTGTACAAACGCGATATTGATGGTGTTAGCGGTGCGTACACATTGAACTATTGGGCTCAAGATGACCTTATGTTCAAAGCTAAAGTCGATTACTACAAAGAAAATCTCAGTAGGCAAGCGGGCGAAGCGAAAATTCAAAAAGATGGCAAGTGGAAGACTGAAGAGTATGATCAACAAACCTATACTGAGTCTTACACAGCTTACGTGGGTGCAGAATATTTCCCAACAAATTCTTGGTTTGAAGAACTCGATACTAAATTTTATTGGCGCGATACTGTGGCTGATGAAGCGACGAATGCACTGATTTCGCAACAGCAAGGTAACATTATTGCATTTCGTAGATTGATCGATGATCGTCATTTCACAGATCAAGTTATTGGCGCAGAAGCAGACTTTATCAGCTCTTTCTCAGGCTCGGGTTTCAGTCATACACTCTCTTATGGCGCGAGCTTCGATACTACTTTTCATGAGCGTCCAAGTAATTCCGTAATCCTAGATTGGAATGGTCTTAACCAGAAAGATGCGAAACCTTTTGCGTCTGCACGCTCTTATGTTTTTGCTGCGCATCTAAGAGATGTGATTGAAGTAGATCGTTGGACGATTACAGCGGGTGCGCGCGTTGATATCCACCAAATTACCCCAGACTCTGACGGTACGATCGAAGGCTATAAGTTAAGCGATAAGACAACTGGTGAATTCTCACCAAGCTTGTCTGTTTCTTACGAAATCACCGACTCTCTGAACTCATATGTTTCCTATAACCATGGTTTCCGAGCTCCTACCTACGACAAAATTTATGGCTATCAAAACCACGATTTTGTGCCGATTACACCGTTTGAAATTATTCCTAATGAGGACCTCGATAAAGAGACCAGCGATTCATTTGAATTGGGGAGTAAGTTCGATAATGGTCAAACAAAGTTATATGCAGCCGTATTCTATCAAAAGTTTGAAGACTTCATCGATATTAAGCAAATATCGTCCGCTCCTGATACAACCAACAATGGAATGCTCTATAAGCAATACCAGAATATTAGCGGGGTCGAGACCTATGGTTTTGAAGCGACAGCAGCTCAACGTTTAAATGAATTTTGGAGTGTTACTACCAAACTGGGCTTTGTTGATGGTGAGGATGATGAAGGCGAGAAGATCCGTACATTGACACCATGGGAAGGAAACGTCGCACTGAATTACGACAAAGAATCTCTTTCTGCTTACACCATGCTTAATTGGGCGCAAGCTATGGATGACGTTCCGCAATGTCAATCTGATATTGGTTTGGCGGTAGATTGTGCAACAACGTCTGGCTGGGCAACCGTCGACATGGGCGTTAGTTACTCCTGGAACTTTGGGCTAGACGTTTCTGCAAATGTAATCAACTTGTTTGACAAAGAGTACATCCGATACCAAGACGTAGCGGGCATTATTGACTCACACAAGTACTACTCTACAGAGCCTGGACGTTACTTCACTGTACACGCTAAATATCAGTTCTAAGGCAGAATTATGAAACTTAAGCCATTAACAATGTCACTTGTTCTAGCGTGCGCACCGATCGTTCAGGCTGCTGAGTGGGATTACCCTTCAGCTAACGTTGTGCTTAACGATCAAGCGGCAGTCAAAAGCTATCTCGACTCCAATTATTCTGACTTTGGCGATTTTGTATTTCGCTACAAAACAGAATCGCAACTAGGCGAGCATTTCAATTTTAATGTATGGGTCAACGGTGAATATCAGCCGCAACGCACAGTTGTCGTAACTACCGATAAGACACAGCGCATCGTGCGCGTGTTTAAAAGTTTTGAAGATACGATATTAAGATCGGGTGTACCTACTGTTGCTGCAGAATTGGAAGCGCCGCGCGCTCTTGAAGCGGATGCGCCACCAGCACTGAACTCGGGGAGCTTGGTGAATGTCGATGTATCTCTATTTGATCCCGATTTAAGAACGATGCAGCAACAGGAAGCGCCTGCATCGACTTGGTCATTGGTTTCAGAATACCCCCAACCAATCGAATATGTAACTAAGTCCATTGAAGTTCTGCAATCCGGTGGTAACTATTATCTGTCTAATTCAAGGCTGAACCAGGTTGATGTTACAGCCTTGATCACTGTGCCCTCTGATGGAGGAGAACCGGTTCGAGACACTTCCGGTTTCTTGAGTCCAGAAGGTGTTCAATCGTTCGATAGCGTTGAAGCCATTGAAAATGTGCGTTTTGGTGATGATGCTTTTCCGCAGATTATGGCTTTCTATCACCTTGATACGTCTTTGAAATATCTAGAAAGTTTGTCTTATCAATTGTTTGACGACCCCTTGCGCTTTGATGGAAGAGGGTTATCTCTAGATAACTCATCATACTATTACGGCCCGAGAGTGGTGACTTTTGGTATCGGCGGCGCTTCACCAGATGCTGTTGATTCAGATGTTGTCCTGCACGAACTTGGACACGGTATTCATTACCAAGCCGTACCCGATTGGGCTTACGGCCATACTGGTGCTATCGGCGAAGGTGTCGGTGACTATTGGGCCGGTAGTGCGAGCTATCGCACACAATACTTAGACGCTTCTCGTCGTGGACAAGAATTCGAACTGGATACTGTGTTTAACTGGGATGGTTTGTTTGGTGTTCGCCGCACTACTCGTAGTTTGTGGAATCAGCGCGCGCGCTACTTTGAACGTGCAGAATACCCTGCCCACGTGAGTGTGGGAGGAGAGCTGGGTGACGAACTTTGGTCAACTCCGCTTTTCCAAGCCTTGAAAGCTGCTACAGAGCGTTATGGTGATGGCACAGATAGCGTTTTTCGTGAGTTCGACGCCATTGTTGTTGAAGGGCTTTATGGTGTCGGTCGTGGCGTAAAAATGCACGACTTAGCCGAGTCGACGGTATTTGCTGCTAACGCACTGTTTCCAGACAAAGAGTATGCTCAATTTCTTACTGATAGCTTCAATCAACATAACTTATTGAAGCCTCCTTTTGTGGTTCGTTACGATAATCGCTATATCGGTGAAGGCGATGATGTCACTGTTCATTTGGCACAAAATGGTCGCCAAGCGACGGTGAAAGGTCAATGGCGACTGAATAGCGAGTCGGTTTTCGACATTGATCAAACTGTGTCTGATTCATCAAGTATGAGCGTTTCATTACCTTCTAACTTGGCTTGTGGCGTGCAATTCGATTCTGAAATCTCACTAGACTATCAATTTGGTCCAGATCTAAAAACGCATCAGTGGATAAGCAGCACTAAGTTGGTTAATGGTCTTCCAAAGTTAACCACACAGCCAACCGCGTCAAACTCAACGCTTCCAGCGCAGGGTGACAAAATTTATGTTCAAACCTTATCGGACAAAGAAGCAAAGATCGATGACACCTTTGCTGTCTATCTGAATATTGAACATGCCTCGCTTGACGATCTGCATGTCAAATTGGTTTCTCCTCAAGGCAAGTCGGTGGTGCTACTTAATCACCAATCAAGCAGCAGTAATGGTTTTAAAGGTTATTTCACAGCTCAGTATGACGACGAGTTAAAGGAACTTGTCGGTGAACCGAGCTGGGGAACTTGGCGCCTTGAAGTTTCTGATCGTGTTTCAGGAAATTCAGGGGTCTTGAAAGAGTGGGGTGTGAGTCACTTTGCTCAATATCAGTGTAACGCTGATGCCACTAATGAAAGCAGTAGCGGTAGCACAGGTGGTAGTGGTTCACCTTTGGGTTTGATTGTCCTGCTAATGC
This sequence comes from Vibrio sp. D420a, assembly GCF_030248625.1. Classification (NCBI taxonomy): domain Bacteria; kingdom Pseudomonadati; phylum Pseudomonadota; class Gammaproteobacteria; order Vibrionales; family Vibrionaceae; genus Vibrio; species Vibrio sp. D420a. The sequence continues at coordinate 36,349 of NZ_JAHGAN010000042.1, forward strand.
TATCAATGGTGAGAGTGATTCGCTCTCGATAAGCCACAAACTATTAATTAAAAGAAGATAAATCTATGAAGTTACAATATTCTTTCATTGCTGTATCGCTTGCCCTTGCTGGCTGTGGCGGTAGCTCTGGTAGTGACTCAGCAGCGGCGCCAACTTACGATGTTGCTGGTACTATTCGTTCCCAAGGATCCCTACTTGATACTCCTGTTTGTATCGATTTAAACCAAAACTTTGCATGTGATAGCAACGAACCAAATGCGAAAAGTGATAATACAGGTCAATTTACGCTGACTTCGACAGATAAAAACATTTTAAATAGCACTATTCTTGCAGAAGTTGATGCTGGTTCGAGCAAAACACTGCGTATTGCCACTCCGGGCCAAGGTTTAGCATCAGGTAACTCTATTAATGCGGTTACTACTCTGATTGCGGGTTTAGTTATTGACGGTAAAACAGTTGCCCAAGCTGATGAGATTGTCAAAGCACAAGTAGCAAGTGCGGGTGTTTCGTTAACCGATTCAGTGATGTCTGATCCAATGGTGAACGATCTAAACAACCTTGAACAGAATACCATTGCGTTACTTACCGAGATGAAAGTAGAGGAAATGACTCAAGGTGTTCCTCTGGTTGCCAAGAAGCTGAGTTATGAAAACAAGTCTCTTGTGTCAGATTCGCTATCACCAGCAGAAACTTCAGCGTTTACTCAAGAGTTGTCTCTCGTTGCTGCTCAAACATCAGGCTCGAACGACACAGGTGCAGTACTGCACTTTGCTGATGGTGCTAGCGACGTTGCAGCCGTTCAGTCCGATTTCCCTGGTCAGGATGCCGAGTATGGGTTTGATAAAGATGACCTTCAAACAGCAACGGGTGCTGGTTTCAAGTTCGTAAAGCTTGATGACAAAGGTGCAACCCTAGCGGCGGATGCAACGGAATGGTCTTGTACTTTAGATGAGAGAACGGGACTTATTTGGGAAAACAAGAGTGCTGATACTAACTCAGTACAGTTTAAAGACCGTACGTTTGTTTATGAGTCAGATACCTTTGAACCATACTACGAGGATCTAGCTGTTGTTGGTTGTGTTGCCGCGGGCGATAACATCTGTTCAACAAGCGAATATGCAGCACACATTAACCAGCAATCTCTATGTGGCGTTAGTGATTGGCGCTTACCTACTTATCAAGAGTTTTACGATGTCTTGGATCTAGGCGAGACCGAGAAAGATGCTGACGACAATGTATATGGTTTGAACTACGCGTACTTCCCTCAACAAGGTCTAGGAAGTCCTGACGTTGAAACAGGTGCAGTTTGGCTGGATGACTTTAGCCATGTGAACTACTCAGCGTATAACTATGACGGCGGAATTCAGTTCGCAATAATCGCAACCAAAGGTGCTGATCGTGGCTACGTTAGTTTTGTTGAGATTTACTCCGACAAAGTTGAACGTGATAGCGGCACTTCATATCAATTTCCAATTCGTCTAGTTGCAGTTAAGGGACAGTAAGATGAAAAAACTAATTTCCGTATTATCTTTAGCGTTAGTTTCTCAGACGGCTTTTGCTGCCCAAGAATGTTCTGTTGATTTTTCTAAATCTGCACCTAACACACGATACACCTATTCTGATGAAGGTATTGTAACAGACCTTAAAACGGGTCTAACTTGGATGCGTTGCCCGGTAGGTACAACTTGGGACAAGACTAGTGAAGCATGTACTGGTTCAGCTGATAAAGTGACATGGCAGAGTGCGCTTCTTACTGCAAAACAGATTCGTGATGAAGATGGCAATCATGCATTACATGATTTTGGCGGTAAGAAGAACTGGCGACTACCGAACATTAAAGAGCTTGTGGCATTGACTGAGCGAGCATGTTACGGACCTGCACTGAACGGTACTGCATTTGCCAGTGGTTATGAACTAGAAGTGGGGGACTTAGCTGGTTACATTTGGAGTAGCACACCGAATGGTGATGGCGCTAATGTCATGGTATTCGATTCAGTGAATGGTGAAGTATACAACTGGAACCCTCTGGTTTCCGATAATGCATTTTCTGTCTTACTGGTAACAGATGAAGACCAGTAAACTAAACTTAATGTAAAAGCACCGCCAATATGGCGGTGCTTTTTTATGTAAACCTTTCTCTATTATCTACACCTTAAAGTAATTCAGTGCCTGCTTTTGTCTTTCTGATAGCCCAGACAGCTCATGAGCAGCAGCTGCCGATTGAGTAATGCCGGTTACGTTTTGGCTTACCAGTTCGTAAATGGTGCTCAAGTTATTGTTGATGTCTGAAGTAACCTGTTTCTGCTCTTCAGAGGCTGTCGCCACTTGAGTATTGATGCTGTTTAGGTCAGCAATCGCGTTGTTGATGTCACTTAGAGAGCCACTCACCTTTGTTGCCAGAGCTTGGTTATCTTCAAGCATCGCCAGGCTTGAGTGCATGCTCTCATTCGCTTGACCAGACTGAGTCTGTAGTTCTTCAATAATGGTCTGGATCTCTTTAGTCGACTCTTGAGTACGAGCCGCAAGCATACGTACTTCATCTGCTACTACTGCAAAACCACGGCCGCTTTCACCTGCACGAGCCGCTTCAATTGCCGCGTTTAGCGCCAGTAGGTTAGTTTGCTCTGAGATGCTTTCGATTACTTCGATGACTTTACCAATCTGTTCTGATTGATCCTTAAGGGAAGTCACAACGTCTGCCGCTTTGTTTAGCTGGTCAGCCATCTTTTCACTTGCACGCGTGCTCTCTTCGAACATGTTTAAGCTTTGTGTTGTGAGTTGGCTAGCTTGGCTTGAAGCATTGTCGGCTTGTTGAGCGTTGCTTGAAACTTCTGTTGCCGTCGATTCCAGTTGGTTAATTGCCGAGGCTACTTGTTCCACTTCTTGCTTTTCTTGATCAGAGTTGACGCTAGATTGAGTCATTACTGCAGCAAGCTCCGTCGACGCTGACGCCACCTCAATACTGATGCGAGACAGTGAACCGACGGTTTCACGAAGTTGGTCAACAGTTTGGTTTACATCTTGAGCAAGGTGAGTGATCTCGTTGTCGCCTTCAGCCTTTGCTTTCACCAATAGGTTGCCTTTAGCAACTTCACGCATGGTTTTTTGAAGCTCACGGATAGGTTTAACGATCACACCTGCCAGAGTCCAGCTGATGATCAGAGCGATAGATAGAATGACGATAAGACCGATTTTCGCTGAAGTTAACGTAGTGTCGTGTTTCGCACCGTTTGTCTCAACCTCTTGTAGAGCAATGTGGTTGAGCTTTTTAGATAGGTCATTGATCGCTTTTACCATTGCATTACCAGCGTTTCGATATTGAACAATGGCGGTTTGGTATTGAGACTCAAAGTTGTTCGGTGGGAAACCATTACTGTGCTTGATTTTCAAAAGAGGGAGCATGGTATGTTGAGAGAAGTCGACATAATGTGTCATCGCTTTGCGAAGGTCTGCCACTTCATTTTGCAATCCATCAACGGTGCTTAAAGAGTTAAGTAGTTGGTTGTTGGCTTGGAATTTCTGATTGAGGACATCCATTAAAGTCCGAATGTCTTCTGGATTAAACAGACTGTAAATAGCTTTAATACGCATACCATAGCTATTGTCGACGATGTCGCTCAGTTCTTCTTTATGGACAATCAGGTTGTCTGTTGCTGTAGAAACGTCTTGGAAAGCCTCTTCAAGCTTCTCTCCTCCTATAATGACTCCGGCGAGCAGTAGAACGACGGAGAAAAGTACGGGGAGTAAAACTTGCATTTTAATGGATAAGCCATTGAGTAACTGGCGCATGAATAGGTCCTCTTGGTAATGCGTAATTGAGAATTGTTCTTATTTGTTATATTTGAAACTGAATTCTAACTAATGAGACTGATACTTCAATCAATAAAAGATTACATTTTGTTATGTGCGAGCCATGTTGAATTACATTTAGTAATTAATATGCTGATTAATCACTCATTTATATTGATAATTATTGTGAGCTGTGCGACATATTACAGAAATGAAATAAAGATATGTAGGATTAATTTACGAATTTATAAATAAAAAGAGTCTTGCGGAACAAAGAGTTAGCAAAGTCACTCTAGAAGGTGGGAGGAATAGAAATACAAAAATTGCAGTTGTCATATAGGCTTCAATTTACTGAAACACAACTGTCATATTCGAAACTTAAAGTGAGCACCGTTCAAGTAAAACACAACGGCAATAACGCCACTTAAGGAAATTGTGATGAAAAAGACAGTTATCGGTGCAATGGCACTACTAGGCGCACTAACAGTGAATACAGCTTCAGCTAAAGAAACTATCTCTGTAGTTGGCTCTAACAGTGCTTCTCCACTGGTTGAAGTTTTTGCAGAAACATACATGAATAAAGGTGAAAATGTTTTCATCGAGATTCAAGCTCCTGGCTCATCTGCAGGCATCAAAGCAGCAAAAAATGGAAGTGCTGACCTAGGTATCTCTTCTCGTGACTTGAAAGCTGAAGAAAAAACAGCTGACCTAAAAGAGCTAGTTATCGCTCGTGACGGTATCGCGGTTGTAGTTAACCCAAGCAACGAAGTATCTGCACTAACAGCAGACCAAATTACAGCAATCTACAAAGGCGAAATCTCTAACTGGAAAGACGTTGGCGGTGCTGACAAGCCTATCGTAGCAATCACTCGTGATACAGCTTCTGGTACACGTGGTGCATTCGAAGACATCCTAAAGCTTAAGAAAAAGATTGGTGACAAGAAAGTATCAGCAATCTCTCAACGCGCTCAAGTTGCTAACGGTAACGGTGCTCTTAAAGTATCTGTAGCAAGCAACCCATACGCAATCGGCTACATCTCTCTAGGTACTGTAGACAACTCTGTTCAAGCTCTAACTATCGACGGCGCAGCAGCAACAGTTGATAACGTTAAGAACGGTTCTTACAAAGTAGCTCGTCCTTTCCTAGTTCTTTACAAAGATGGCGCGCCATCTGCTGAAACTCAGAAGTTCCTAGACTGGATGGTAGCTGACGAAGCTCAAGCTATTTCAGCTAAGAAAGGTTACATCACAGTAAACTAATCTGAATTTAATCAAGACTTTAATTATTGCTCAGCCTGCCTTTAGGCTGAGCCTTTTCTTTCAGCTTTGTTGTCCACAAAGCATGAGATTTTAAATATGACCATCGCACATAGTGAAAAGCTTATGAATACTGAAGCTACACAAGTTAGTAAGCCGAGCCTACGTACTAAAAAGCGTATCGACTGGAAAGAACGTATTTTCCACGGTTTATTCTTAACGAGTGCTGTAATCGGCATCGTTTCACTGGCAGTAATCGCTTATTTTATCGTTGCAGAGAGTATTCCTGCATTCCAAGAGGCTGGCGTCTCTGGCATCGTTCTCGGTGTAGATTGGCTACCACCAGCGCTATTCGGTGTTGCAACTATGATCGTTGCTTCTATCGTTTCAACATTAGGCGCGGTTGTAGTAGGTGTACCCGTTGGTGTTTTAACCGCTATCTTTATCGCTGAAATCGCACCAAAGCGCCTTGCTGACATTATCCGTCCAGCAGTTGAGCTTTTGGCAGGTATTCCTTCAGTGGTATACGGCTTCTTTGGCCTTGTCATTATTGTTCCAATGATTCAGAACATCTTCTCAGTACCAGCGGGTAACACTATCCTAGCGGGTATCATTGTTCTGGGTATCATGATTCTACCAACCGTTATCACAGTATCTGAGACTTCAATTCGCGCGGTACCTCGTACCTACAAGGAAGGCTCTCTAGCGCTTGGTGCTTCTAAGATCTTTACCATCTTCAAACTTCTCGTTCCTGCTGCTCGTTCGGGCATTATGACAGGTGTGATTCTGGGTATCGGTCGCGCACTTGGTGAAACCATGGCAATCATCATGGTTATGGGTAACGCTCCAGCGATGCCTGAAGGCATTTTAGACTCAGCTCGTACACTAACAGCAAACATCGCGATTGAAATGTCATACGCAAGTGGTGTTCATGCTAACGCTCTGTACGCAACGGGTGTGGTACTTCTAGTGTTCATCATGATGCTAAATGGTGCTCTACTTTATCTAAACCGCGAAAAAGCAAAGTAAGCGGAAGGTGGAAAAAATGGATCGTGTAAAATTAAAGCAGTCTCGCCAGAATAAAGACAATATCTTGAATGCCTTTATTTGGGCAGCAGCGGCTGTCACAGTCGGTTTCCTATTTTGGATCATCTGGTACATCCTTTCTAACGGCCTACAGCACGTAGATTGGAACTTCATTACAGACAACTACACACGTACGGGTACTGAACACGGTATCTTCCCAATGATCGTTGCAACCATCTACATGGTTATCGCATCGATTGCGGTGGCAGCACCATTGGGCATCATGACGGCAATCTACTTAACGGAATACGCGAAAGTGGGTAGCCGTTTAGTGAAAGTCATTCGATTCTGTACTGAATCACTAGCGGGTATTCCATCGATCATCTTTGGTCTGTTTGGTATGACTTTCTTCGTATCGATTCTTGGTCTTGGTTTCTCGATTCTATCGGGTGCCCTAACACTAAGTATCCTGATTCTTCCTGTAATCATCCGTACTACAGAAGAAGCATTGATGGCGGTACCACAAACATACCGCGAAGGTTCTTACGGCCTTGGCGCTTCAAAAATCTACACTATCTGGCGCTTAATCTTGCCTAGCGCGATGCCAGGTATCTTAACTTCGGTCATTCTTAGTATTGGTCGTGTAATCGGTGAATCAGCGCCTGTTTTCTTAACAGCAGGTATGGTGGCACGTATTCCAGAGTCTCTAATGGATTCCGGTCGTACCCTAACGGTTCACTTATATAAGCTAACTACCGAGCTATTCACTATCGATGAGTGGAACCAAGCTTACGGTACAGCGACAGTCCTGATTGTGCTTGTTCTTCTGATCAACATGGTCACAAAACTAATTGCAAGACGCTTTAACACAGCAACGTACTAACGACTCCCGGGCATAGAAAGAGAAATGCCCCTAGTACAGGGCTCTAACGAGAGCCCACTGACAAAGCATCAAGTTAGACACGAATTTAAGAATTTAGAGATTAAGAACATGAACAAATTTGATATTGAAAACCTAGATCTGTTTTACGGCGAAAACCAAGCACTTAAATCTATCAACCTGCCAATCCCAACGCGCCAAGTAACGGCTCTGATTGGTCCATCAGGTTGTGGTAAATCAACATTGCTACGCTGCCTGAATCGCATGAACGACCTAATCGAAGGCGTAACGATTAAGGGTAAGCTGGATATGGATGGCACGAACATCTATGGTGACATCGATGTTGCAGACCTACGTATCCGTGTTGGTATGGTTTTCCAAAAGCCAAACCCATTCCCAATGAGCATCTACGAGAACGTGGCATACGGCCTACGTGCTCAAGGTATCAAAGATAAGAAGCACATTGATGAAGTGGTAGAGCGTTCACTACGTGGTGCAGCACTTTGGGATGAGGTGAAAGATCGTTTGAAATCGCACGCATTTGGTTTGTCTGGTGGTCAGCAACAACGTCTATGTATTGCTCGTACTATCGCGATGGAACCAGACGTTATCTTGATGGATGAACCTACATCGGCACTTGATCCCATTGCAACGCACAAGATCGAAGAGCTGATGGAAGATCTAAAGAAGAACTACACCATCGTTATCGTAACGCACTCAATGCAACAAGCTCGTCGTATCTCAGACCGCACTGCATTTTTCCTAATGGGTGAACTGGTTGAGCACGATGATACACAAGTTATTTTCAGTGACCCGAAAGACGACCGTACTAAGGGTTACGTAAATGGTGATTTTGGTTAATTTTAACCTTTGCCATCACCGCGCTTAATTTACTGGCATATCACTACAATAATAAGCGATGGACTTTTGCCCCACTGATTCGTGGGGCTTTTTTGTGTATAGAAGAAAGCTATTTTGTCGACGAAATTTTGGGCAGAAAATCCCATTTTTGTAGCGCTTCTCAAGCTTGTGATAAAGGAAAATAGGAAATTGCGAGTCGCTTAACATCTCATTTTGTCTTGGATTGATTGCATATTCAGGCTTAGGTATTTTTGCTACACCTTACAGCCATCGGATGGAACGTCGTGCCAGTTAAAGCCTTTGCAAAACAAATATCTTCCACTCGCGACCACCGTCTTTTGGCTGATTCTCTGTTTGAATACCTGTCTCATCTATTAGACCCACATGGTATTGGCATCTTTGTCGAGCCAGCCTCCCTCTCGAATCGCACACCCATGTATCAGTGTGGTGAGCTGACTAGTCTAAACAATTACCCAGCGACTTTTTGGACTTGGGTTTCTCAATTTGATACCGCTGATGGCGTCTTGCCTATGGCGATCAATACCTGTAATTGGGATCATTTTGATGCCCTCGGTGGTGAATCTTTTATCTTGATGCTAGATAACTGCCCGAGCTGTCGAACCTATCTTATTATTCAGAACTGCGCTGCTGAAAGAGTGAATCAAACCTTCCGTGATGGGGTTGATGTGCTGCAGCTGGCGGCAGCGAGGTGGCAGTGCATACGTGCAGAAAAAAATGCTGCAATCGAAATAAAGAATCGAGACACACGTGAAGCGCAGTATCTTGATGAGATTAACCTCAGAGAGCAGTTCGTTGAGAACATGAAGTTAGTGCATCAGGTCGCGTTGGACCTTTCTAACCCGGATTCGTTAGATGCGCTTTATAAAGCATCGGTTGAAGCGGTCAGGGACCGTCTCGGATTTGATCGCGCAATCTTCATGCTGCTTGATATGAAAAAGCGCTGCTTTAGTGGTACTTATGGCACGGATGAGAATGGTAAGACTAACAGCGAACACCATACTCAGTACGACCTCCATCAATTGGAAAGCGAATACATAGAGGCGCTTTCAGACGACCACACTAATTTAGTGATCATCGAACAAGCCCCGCTTTATACCGCAGGCCAAGTGGTGGGGCAGGGTTGGAACGGAATGCTGATCTTGAGGGAAGGGGATAAGCCTGTTGGCTGGATAGCGATGGATAACTACATTAATCGCGCCCCAATAACCGGTTATCAAAAACAGATGTTGGAGTCTTTTGGCTCGCTACTGTCTCAGATCTATATTCGCAAACGCCAAGAGCAGAATATCCGCATGTTGCACTCTAGCATGGTCGAACTGTCACGCTGTGACAACGTTAGTGCGGTGTGTAAATCGGCGGTGAGCTTTGCTATTCAACACCTCGGTATTGATCGACTAGCCGTGTTCTTAACCGATAAAGAGTGCTCCTACATGCAGGGAACTTGGGGTACCGACATTCAAGGTAATATTGTTGATGAATCCTATTACCACTCTGACTTAGTTGAACGTGACATTGTCGCAGCAGCCAGGTCGCGCCCGAACGAAGTCGCTTTTGAAGAGTCCGTACCTATCTATCATGATTACAATATCGTAGGAGTGGGTTGGACAGCGATGACACTACTCACCAGCAATACTGGTGTGCCGATTGCTTTCATTGCTGCAGATAACTTACTAACACGCAGTTCATTGACCTCTCAGCTTCGAGAAGTGATTCGTATCTTTGCATCGAGCTTGGCTGAAGTGCTGCAAAGAACTATGGCTCAGGAAGAACTTAAGGAGCTCAATGAAAGGCTAGAGGAAGAGGTGAAAAAACGCACCTTAGAGCTGCAATTGGCTAATGAGCAACTGGATGTCATCTCCAAGTTGGATCCTCTGACGCGCCTCGGTAATCGCCGTATGTTGGCACAGGTATTAGAGAACCTAAATTCAACCCACTTTGAACCAAGCAGACCGAATGAGAAGGTCGTGTTTGGTTTGATCTTGCTCGACTTAGATCATTTCGGTTTGTACAACAGTGTTTATGGTCATACTGAAGGCGACTCTGCGCTGCGCTCGGTTGGAAAAATTCTAAACGACCATATTCTGCATGAGAATGACACCTTCTGCCGCATTGGTGGCGAAGAATTTATGCTATTGATGGTGGATACTTGTGATAGTGAAACCAAGCAGCGTGCCGACAGTATCAGACGTTGTATTGAAGAAGCGCAGATCCCGCATAGTGAGAGTTCAACCAGCGACTATCTAACAGCATCGGTGGGTTTTGCCTCGTTGAGTGCGAGCTTGGATTGTCTTGACTTCGACTTACTCTATGACATGGCAGATAAGGCGCTGTATCAAGCTAAAGACCGAGGAAGGAATCGCGTGGTCTCAGCATTTGAAAACAGCCAGATAGAGGCGACATTTTATTAGCCAAGCGCTGGCCTATTAATTTAAATGTTCAAATAAAAAGCCCCTGAGTTCTATCTCGAACTTAGGGGCTTAGTTTTACCTGCGTTTTAAGCTTCTGGCGATAAGCTACAAAGCTGCAAGTTGGTCACTTGTTTTTATCGTACGATTGCGGTTGGCTGCATTAATAGCGTCGATGGCCGAATTTGGTGACCAGCCAGAACCACCATCCGTTTGCGGACCAAATAGATGCTGGTTGAGTGTGTCGATTTCTTGCTTCACAGTATCAATGTGCTGTTGTGGAAGATCTAGATTCTCTTGTTGCCACTGACTGAGCTTGGCACTCGCCATCAATGCATCTTTTCTCTGAATCGCATCGATAAGCTCAGCTTGTGTCTCATCCTTGCCGACGACTTTCGGTGTCACTGTGCTCGTTGAACCTTTTTTACGCCATAGGCTTAAGGCAAACACAGAAGTTATTAGCCACAAAAAGGCAAAAAGTGCGGTTAGGTAAGGCCAAATTCCCGGTTGGTAAGTTGTTACTACTTCGACGTTATTTGGCTTGTCTGTTGATATTGGAGCCTGCACTGGCGCATCGCTATTCCCAGTGACGTTTAAGGTAAGCCCTTTAATTTGGCTGGTGGCTTTCTGTTTGGTTTCAGTGTTAAACCAAGCTTGTTCCAGCCCTGGGAGCTCAATCGTACCTGCTGATTTTGGGATCAATACCTGTTTATAGACGACAAGGTTGTCTCCTGCGTCTGTCTTACCAAACTGAGGCTTCTCTTCATAAACACGTACGCTACTTGGGTACTGAACATTAACACTTGGCAACTGATGAGCTTTAATGCCTTTAGCACTCACAGTAATGGTACGTGTTAAGGCATCACCTGCTTCTAGATCTAATTGTTCTGGGGAGCGAGTAAGCCTAGTATCGTTAATGCTCCATACTTGATTGACGCTTAAGTCAGCCGTTGGCAACCAATCACCTTGAGCATCGCCCGGAATGGACAATACTTCGACTGGCAGCGTTTGAACTGGCGTGTCGAGCTGAAACAGACGTGTCTTGTTTGAATTGTTGGCAGAGTAGACCACCGCACCCGTCAATTTTGGTCCGCGTAGCTCAAACGTGCCCGGTGTATCTGACGATACCTCAAAACTCTGCTGAACAACTGTCACCTCTTTACCGTGGTATACATCTTGATACTGCTTTGATTCACCAATAGGTTCAACCTTTAGGCTCGAAGAGCTCGGTGGATCAATGCGCGGATCTTGCAAGCGTCTTGGGTCGGCCTTGATGATCAGTTTCACATCTAAAATCGCCACCTCACCGACATAGAGCGAATCTCTGTTCAGATCGAGTTTGAATTCAGCCATCTGATCTTGTGTTGGCGCGGCTTTGTTCTGAGCGACATTAATTTGAATCGGTTGAGTCTGCGCCCCTTCGATATCAAAGGCTGGAATGGTTAACTTACCCAGTCGCAGTGGTGCTAGGGTGATGGTCCATTCGCTTGAAACGGTGCGGCTACCATTGATGATGCGAATCGAAGAACCAAAGTTTGGCCTGCCAATGTAAAAGTCACTTTCAAGCGCGGTCAGATCTAAAGCATCTGAGCTGACTTTTTCATCGGTTGAAACTCTTAATAGAAATACTTCATCTTTAGTAACTTGGTTCTCGCTAACACTAGCAACGGCTGTCGCTGCGTAGGCGGTATGGCTACTGAAAATACTCATGATGAGCGTGAATAGTAGCGTCAAAAATGGTGTATGAATACGTTGCATGGTTACCACTTTTTCGATTGGTTATTTGGAGCGCCTTGTTCTTGCGCTTGTAACATCATTTGAGCTCGAAGCAGGCGACTTGGGTCGCGTACACTCTCGACTTGCTCAAGTTTTTTACGGTCTGGGTCTTGCGATGCTTCTGAGGGCTGAGCATGTGCCATTTGCGGTGAACCTTCGGTATCAGACTCTTGTTGCTGGGCTGAAGTTGGCGTAGCCGAGGCGGTCGAGCCTTGTTTTTCATCCCCCTCGCCAGCTTGAGTTTGGCTAGCATTGCTACCGCTTGCCTGTGATAGCTCCTGTTCAGATGATGATGTTTGGCCATCACCACTGTTGTCATTTTGCTGTTGGCTTTGGTTTGCCGATTGCCGAGACCGTTCTCCACTTGAATCAGAAGCCGATTGTTGTGACTGGCCTTGGGAGCTTGACGAGCTATCCTGGCTTTGGTCATTTTCTCCTTGCTGACCTTGCTGACC
>NZ_JAHGAN010000043.1:0-43158 GCF_030248625.1 Vibrio sp. D420a
TCGGGAACCCCTCCAGGGGTGTTTTCCTATCTCTAAGTGGATAGGCTTAAGAAATGTTTTTCCCAACGCATCTCTCAAGTGCGGAGCGCATCATAGCAAACACGTTTAACCTGTAAAGAGTTTTTCTTATGGTTTTGTGTTGAATGCTGCCTTTTTGGGCAAAGATAGCGAAAAGTGCGCGTTTTGCTCGGTAAGTGAACATATGTTCTGGCTGTACCGTATTGCTGTCCTAAATTATAGAGTGGGTAATTACCGTAAATGCCGAACGTAATTGTATTTAGTCGACCATTAAAGTTGGCTGGACTCGCGATATTTTACCGAATGTCAGCATAATTTATCGACATTTACACTTCTTGACGTTATTCGTTGCTATCAGTTGATAGAATACGGTTAATTACTTTATAGAGATCTCGAATCTAACTTACAGACTATCGTTATGACACATAAATCCATTTTATCTCTACTTAGCTTATCTATCATCTTGGCGTCTCCAGCCGTAGTTGCTAAGCGCATGGGGCCAAGCTCAGTGACTGTCGTTACTGAGCAGGTCGATATTCATCAAGTTAACCAGTCACTTTCACTGGTTGGTAAGCTAGAAGCTGAGCAATCAGTGATCATCTCTTCTGAGATCTCTGGCAAAGTTGACTCTATTCATGTCAAAGCTAACCAAGAAGTTAAGAAAGATCAGTTATTGGTTCAACTGGATGACGACAAAGCCAAGGCGGCGGTGGCAGAAGCAAAAGCGTATCTAAAAGATGAACGTCGTAAATTGGCCGAGTTTGAGCGCTTAGTAAAAAGAAACGCTATCACACAAACTGAAATCGATGCGCAGAAAACCAGTGTAGAGATTGCACTTGCAAGACTAGCGGCAGCAAATGCCAACCTAAAAGATCTTCATATTTCAGCACCATTTTCTGGCACCGTGGGTTTCATCGACTTTAGCCGTGGCAAACTCGTCAGTTCAGGTACTGAATTAGTGACACTGGATGACTTATCTGTGATGCAGTTAGACCTTCAGGTTCCAGAGCGTTACCTAGCGATGCTTTCAAAAGGTATGACAGTAACAGCACGCACAAGTGCATGGGGAGATACTGAATTCTCAGGTACTGTCGTGGGTATCGACTCACGCATTAACACAGAAACACTGAACCTGCGTGTTCGTATTCACTTCGATAACCCGAACGACTATCTAAAGCCGGGTATGCTCGTTTCAGCTGAGATGGACTTCCCACCCGTTGAAGCGCCTATTATCCCTGTGCAGGCTCTGCAATACTCAGGCACTAAGCGTTACGTTTATGTCGTCGGCGAAGATAACAAAGCGACGCGTACGGAAGTATTCCTAGGTGCTCGTATTGGTAACGAAGTGGTTATCGAAAAAGGCATCAATATTGGTGAGAAGATCGTGGTCCAAGGCATTGTGAACATGCGCGATGGCGTTCAGGTACAAGAGCTTGGTGTAACAACATCAGCGAAGCGTCAACCTCAGCAAGAGGAATCTAACTAATGCTGTTATCTGATGTTTCAGTAAAAAGACCAGTAGCAGCGCTGGTTCTCAGTTTGCTGTTAGTGGTGTTTGGTATCGTTTCGTTCAGCAAACTTGCCGTACGAGAAATGCCAGATATCGAGAGCCCAGTTGTTTCTATTAGTACTCGGTATGAAGGCGCTTCTGCGACCATCATTGAAAGCCAGATTACCTCCAATCTAGAGGATCAGCTATCTGGTATTAGTGGGATTGATGAGATCGAGTCGACAACTCGAAATGGTTCTTCACGAATTACAATTACCTTTGAACTCGGTTATGACCTTAATACTGGTGTTAGTGATGTTCGTGATGCGGTAGCTCGCGCTCAACGATCTTTGCCTGATGAAGCGGACGATCCGATTGTTTATAAGAACAACGGTAGTGGTGAGGCTTCGTTATACATAAACCTTAGCTCTACTGAAATGGACCGAACCCAACTGACGGACTACACCGAGCGTGTACTTATCGATAGGTTCAGTTTGATTTCAGGTGTTAGCTCGGTTGATATCTCGGGTGGCCTATATAAGGTTATGTACGTCAAACTCAAGCCTGAGTTGATGGCGGGGCGTGGTGTGACGGCAACGGACATTACTACTGCACTACGCAACGAGAACATTGAGAGCCCGGGTGGCGAGGTACGTAACGATGCGATCGTAATGTCGGTTCGTACTGCACGTTCTTATACCCAAGCGGAAGACTTCGAGTATCTGGTTGTTAAGCGTGCATCGGACAACTCTCCGATCTACCTAAAAGACGTTGCTGATGTCTATATTGGCGCAGAGAATGAAAACTCGACCTTTAAGAGTGACGGTATCGTCAACGTGAGCATGGGTATTGTGCCGCAATCGGATGCGAACCCGCTAGAAGTGGCTGACCTTGTTCACAAAGAAGTAGAGAACATTCAAAAGTTCTTACCTGACGGTACGCGCTTAGCGATTGACTACGACTCAACTGTCTTCATTGACCGCTCAATTACAGAGGTGTACAGCACCCTGTTTATCACAGGTGGCTTGGTTATCTTGGTTTTATACGTGTTTATCGGCCAAGCACGTGCCACTTTGATTCCTGCAGTAACGGTGCCTGTATCTCTAATATCTTCATTTATTGCAGCGTACTATTTTGGATTCTCGATTAACTTGATCACCTTGATGGCGCTAATTCTATCGATTGGTCTGGTAGTGGATGACGCTATCGTTGTAGTCGAGAATATTTTCCACCACATCGAACGTGGTGAATCGCCACTGCTTGCTGCCTATAAAGGTACGCGCGAAGTTGGTTTTGCCGTTGTTGCAACAACGCTAGTACTGGTGATGGTATTCCTACCTATCTCCTTTATGGATGGCATGGTTGGCCTGCTGTTCACTGAATTCTCAGTGCTATTAGCAATGTCGGTGATCTTCTCTTCGTTAGTTGCTTTAACACTGACGCCAGTACTGGGCAGTAAGATCTTAAAAGCTAACGTGAAACCGAATCGTTTCAATCACTTCGTTGAGCGCGTTTTCGGCAAGCTAGAGAAAGGCTATCGCAGCGTTTTGCGTCGCGCTCTGGCGTGGCGTTTGGCCGCACCAATCATCATTATTGCGTGTCTGGGCGGCAGCTACGGCTTAATGCAACAAGTGCCAGCACAACTAACACCACAAGAAGACCGAGGTGTGATCTTCGCGTTTGTTCGTGGTGCAGATGCAACCAGTTATAACCGCATGTCCGCCAACATGGATCTGGTTGAAGAGCGTTTGATGCCGCTACTAGGTCAAGGGTTCTTGAAGTCGTTCAGCTTACAGTCGCCAGCATTCGGCGGTAATGCAGGTGACCAAACTGGCTTCGTGATCATGATTCTAGAAGACTGGAATGAGCGTGAAACGACCGCTCAAGAAGCGCTAGGTCAAGTGAGAAAAGCGCTGACGGGAATTCCGGATGTTCGTATTTTCCCATTCATGCCGGGTTTCCGCGGCGGTTCGAGCGAACCTGTTCAGTTTGTTCTTGGTGGTTCGGATTACCCTGAACTGCAAAAATGGGCTGAGATCCTCAAGCAAGCGGCTGAAGACTCGCCAATGATGGAAGGTGCCGATATCGACTACTCAGAGAAGACGCCTGAGCTGTTGGTAACTGTCGACAAGCAACGCGCTGCTGAGCTTGGTGTGAGTGTTTCAGATATCTCAGACACGCTAGAGATTATGCTAGGTGGTAAGAGTGAAACCACTTTTGTAGAGCGTGGTGAAGAGTACGATGTCTACCTGCGTGGTGATGAGAACAGCTTCAACAACGCCAATGATCTCAGCCAGATTTACATGAGAACCCAGTCTGGTGAGCTAGTCACGCTAGATACACTAACTAAGATTGAAGAAGTTGCATCGTCGATTCGTTTGTCTCACTACAACAAGCAGAAGTCGATCACCATTAAGGCGAACTTAATGGATGGCTATACTCTAGGTGAAGCCCTTGATTTCCTTGATGAGCAGGCGATTGAGATGCTGCCAGGTGATATCTCGGTGAGCTACTCTGGCGAGTCTAAAGACTTCAAAGAGAACCAATCGAGCATTCTAGTGGTATTTGCTTTAGCGATGTTGGTTGCTTACCTCGTGCTAGCGGCGCAGTTTGAAAGTTTCATCAACCCGTTGGTGGTGATGTTCACCGTACCTATGGGGATCTTCGGTGGTTTCTTAGGTTTGGTGCTGATGAGCCAAGGTCTGAACGTCTACAGTCAGATCGGCATGATCATGTTGATCGGGATGGTAACTAAGAATGGCATCTTGATCGTTGAGTTTGCCAACCAACTGCGTGACCGTGGCATTGAGTTTGAAAAAGCGATTGTGGATGCGTCTGCGCGTCGTTTGCGCCCAATCATGATGACAGCGTTTACTACTCTGGCAGGTGCTATTCCGCTGATTACATCGACTGGTGCGGGTTACGAGAGCCGCGTCGCGGTAGGTACAGTTATCTTCTTCGGTATGGGCTTTGCGACACTGGTAACTCTGTTTGTTATTCCAGCGATGTATCGTCTGATTTCAGGTGCGACAAGAGCTCCGGGTCACGTTGAGTCTGAACTGAATAAAGCGTTGAGTCACGACACGGTCGGTCGTACTTCACACGGGTAGACTGTCTTTAGACTGAATGTTAAAAAGCTCGGCTTCTGAATTGAAGTCGAGCTTTTTTAACGCTTGGAATCTCGGAGATGAGCAGCTAGTCGTTACGCTCTCCCGACAACCTCTTTTACCAAACGCTCGATACCAGAGTTGGCTTCTGAAATAGAGCCAGCCAACATATAAGCAGGTGTAGAGACAATGTTGTGCTGGTCATCGATAACAATATCATTCACAGGGCACTCTTGGTGCACGCCACCCAGCTGCTGGAATGCGCCAGCGGTTCCTTCATCGTTACCGATTGTGCCCTTTGCTTGAGAAGCGTAAACCATTGGAATGATCACGGGCGCAATACACATGTAGCCAGCCGGTTTGTTCGCTTGTGCAAAAGAAAGACATGCGGTCTTAACATCTTCATTGATTTGACAATCTGCTTGAGCAACGGCAAAGGTGGTTAAGTTCTTCGCTGCGCCAAAACCGCCCGGCACAATCAAAGCATCAAAGTCTTGAGCAACGAGTTGTTTTACATCTTGAACATTGCCGCGAGCAATTCGCGCCGACTCGACCAGTACGTTGCGTGACTCTTCCGTTACCTCGCCGGTAAGGTGATTGACCACATGTAATTGGTCGATATTAGGAGCAAAGCAGTGCCATGTCGCCCCTTCTTTTTCAATAGCGTGCAGCGTTAATACCGCTTCGTGGATCTCGGCTCCGTCAAATACACCGCAGCCACTTAAAATCACAGCAATCTTTTTCATGGTAGTCCCTAAGGTTTGATGGTCGTGTAATGGTGTTCAACGTTTTAGTGGCTTGAACATCTTTAACTCAGAGCCTTAGCGTTGAACTGTTAATGTTATTTTGTCGTCTTGGTTTCGAGGTAGAACCGTATCATTAGTTCTAGATTCAGCATTTTTCATCAGCAAATCAAGCGGTTGTTTGTGATTTGTTGACCTATGTTCTGATACCAAATACCGCACATTTCTTAAGATTACTCTGCAAGATAAACCAGCCATAATGGTTAGGATACTAAGCATATTTAAGGGATGACGTTTACTTTCTAATACACAACGAAAAAGCACGACTTGTGTCTGGCGCGCTTGACACTTTTTTTGTATAACAACAGAGCTCAATACAAATAGAACAGAATAAGGAATGTAAAGTGGCTGAATTCAAATATAAAAATCTGTCTCAAGAAGAACAAGACAAGCTGGATGCGGCGACTTTTCGTCGTTTGTTGGCACATCTAGATGACAACAAAGATGTTCAGAACATTGATCTAATGATTCTTGCGGGTTTCTGCCGCAACTGCTTCAGCAAGTGGTACAAAGCAGAGGCAGAGCAACAAGGTCTAGACATCGATATCGATGATGCTCGTGAGCGCGTATACGGAATGACTTATGATGAGTGGAAACAAAACCATCAACCGAAAGCGACACCAGAGCAGCTAGCCGCGTTCGAAGCGAAGCAAAAGCCTGAGTAAACAACTCGCCCCATATTAAAAAAAGCGGCATGAACCTTTTCATGCCGCTTTTTGTTTTAAGCCTTTCGGTATTGTTTAAACAAACGAGTGTTTACAGCTCGCCAGTTTGGTTAAACACTTTAAGTTTTTCCGCGAATGGTTCAATATCACCGATGTTTTCACGAACCCACTCGTCATCAAAGTATGTGTCTAGGTAACGTTCACCGCTATCACACAACAGAGTCACGATAGAGCCTTTCTCGCCACGTGCTTTCATCTCGCTTGCTAGCTGTAATACGCCGTACATATTTGTGCCTGTTGACGCGCCGACTTTACGGCCAAGCAGTTCTGATAGCCAGTGCGTTGTCGCAATACTTGCTGCATCAGGAATAGTGCGCATTTCATCGATCACACCTGTAATGAAGCTTGGCTCAACACGTGGGCGGCCAATGCCTTCTATCTTACTTCCTTTGTCGCCAGTGAGATCGACATTACCTGTCTTAAAGAAGTCGTGGAACACTGAGTTCTCTGGGTCTACCACACACAGTTGTGTTTCATGTTGTTGGTAGCGGATGAAACGACCAATGGTTGCAGATGTGCCACCGGTGCCAGGGCTCATCACGACCCATGCTGGGATAGGGTGATCTTCCATTTGCATCTGGTTGAAAATCGAGTTGGCGATGTTGTTGTTACCGCGCCAGTCGGTTGCACGCTCTGCATAGGTGAATTGATCCATGTAGTGACCATTCAGCTCTTCAGCAAGGCGACGAGACTCAGCATAAATCTGGTCAGAGCGATCAACGAGGTGAGCTTGGCCGCCGTAGAACTCAATCTGCTCAATCTTTTTCTTGGCTGTGCACTTTGGCATAACAGCAATGAAAGGTAGGCCAAGCAAACGAGCGAAATACGCCTCTGATACTGCAGTACTACCAGATGAAGATTCAATGATAGTGGTCTCTGGACCAACCCAGCCATTACAAATCGCGTATAGGAAAAGTGAACGTGCTAAGCGGTGTTTTAGAGATCCCGTAGGGTGTGTACTTTCATCTTTTAGGTAGATATCGATGCCTTCGACACTCGGTAAATCAAGCTTGATAAGGTGAGTATCAGCAGAACGTTGAAAGTCTGCTTCGATTTTGCGGATGGCGTTGTTGATCCATTTATGGTCAGTACACATAGGGGTATCTCCAGAAATTTGACGTTGTTATTTTTATCTTTGCTATGTCACTAAATTAGCGGGAACCGCAGAGAAAAACTTTGCTATATTTACTGCATATTGATGACTAAGTAGAAAAAAATTCTCTTTTATAGGCTTTTATTAAAAACATGATCGATGCCACGGACAAAAAAATACTGCGTCTGCTACAGCAAGACAGCACACTGTCACTTAACGATATTGCGGAAGCTGTGAACCTCACTACGACCCCTTGTTGGAAGCGCCTCAAGCGTTTAGAAGAAGAGGGCGTAATCGAAAAACGCGTTGCGCTACTCAACCCAGAGAAGCTTGATCTCTCGTTTACCGCCTTCGTATTGGTTAAGACCAGTGATCACTCACATGAGTGGTATGGACGCTTTGTGGGCACCGTTACTGAATTCCCCGAGGTGATGGAGTTCTACCGAATGGCAGGTGAATATGACTACATGCTTAAAGTGCAGGTAAAGGACATGAAGTGCTTTGATGAGTTCTATAAGCGTTTGGTGAACAGTGTCGATGGTATTTCGAATGTGACCTCGACATTTGCGATGGAGCCTCTGAAGTACACCACCGCACTGCCGCTATAATTAATGGATAAGGTGTCGTTTGGTTAACGTAAAACATCAATGAGCTAACTCAAGGTACCAATAAGGAAAATAAGGACGTTTATGCAAGCAAAAGTCTCAATGGCCATTCAGTTGATATTGGCGACGGCGATTTTTTATTTGGGATACAGCATCTTAGCTTTTACCAATAAGGTAGGTGAGGTAGTGGACACTTACCCGCAGGTAATTGATGACCTGTCTGTTGTTACCAAAGAGCTCAAAGTGGAAGAGTTTCTTGCGTTAGCCGAGCATATTGATGAGCTGGCACCAGAGGTACTGCTGACAGTGGAGGCGGTGCGTCAAACCGTTGATGAGGTTAATCAAACTGTCGCTTCAGTGGACAGTAAGATCCCATCTATTCTGCTTGAAGTGAAAAATGTAAGAACAGAGACGGTGCCTACCGTATTGAAAGAAATTAAAGTATTGAGAACGGATGTGATACCTCCGACTCTCAACGAAGTCACACGTTACCGTGTGGATGTGGTGCCGCCTGTGCTGGCAGAAAGCCAAGCTTATCGTGAACAGGTCATCCCTGTCGTTGTGCAGGAATCTGCTCAGTTAAGAGAAGAGGTTCCAGGGATTTTGAATCAGGCAACAGAGCTAGTGGATAAGAGTAAGGTGTTAGCACAAACTGCGACTCAAGGGGCAGTTGAAGGGACAGTGAAAGGGGTGGTGTTGTCACCAATCAACTTGATTCGCGATGCCGGTAATGGGATTAAGACTCGCGTTCAGGGTGAAGAAGAAGTACCAGTCGCAGAATAGGTATTTGAACCATTAAGAACATAGAAAAGGGCTTGATTAGTACTCAAGCCCTTTGTGTTTTGGGTTAGCAATATTGGCTACGCTCGACGAAAATTACTTAGTAAAGCGCATGACGCCTTCTTGTACTGCCGTAGCAACCAGTTGACCTTGCTGGTTGTAGATCTCACCTCGAACCAAGCCACGAGTGTTGCTCGCGGTAGGGCTCTCTATTGCGTACAGCAGCCACTCATCCATCTTAAACGGGCGGTGGAACCAGATTGAGTGGTCAATAGTGGCCACTTGGAAATTCGGTGTCATCAGAGAAACTTCATGAGGATGCAGAGCCGTCACCAGAAAGCCCCAGTCAGAAGCGTAAGCTAGCAGGTATTGGTGAATCAGATGGTTGTCTGGCATTTCACCATTTGCACGAACCCATAAGTATTGCTTTGGTTCAGTCTTCTTCGGTTTTAGCGGGTTCACAACCGTAACTGGGCGCATCTCAATTGGCTTCTCGCCACAGAAAGTCTTTCTTAGTTTCTCAGGCAGGAACTCGGCAATATGGCTAGCAAGCTCTGTTTCCGATGCAAAATTCTCCGGACCTGGAATCTCAGGCATGGTGTTTTGGTGTTCAAAGCCTTCAGCATCACCATGGTATGAAGCGGTGAGATAGAAGATAGGGCGACCATTTTGAATCGCTTTAACACGGCGAGTGCTGAAGCTGCGTCCGTCTCGTAAGTTCTCTACATCATAAATAATCGGCTTCTCTGGGTCGCCTGGATACAGAAAGTAGCTGTGAAACGAATGGACACTGCGATCTTCCTCAACCGTGTAGCGCGCAGCAGACAACGCTTGGCCAAGTACCTGTCCGCCGTAAACTTGTGGCAGACCAAGGTTTTCACTCTGTCCTCGAAACAGACCCTCTTCCAGTTTTTCTAGCTGAAGTAAACTTAGTAATTCTTTTAATGGTTGACTCATTGCCAGAGTACCTCTTAATAAAATGAGAGCAGGTTAAAGGGTTAACCGAGCCACTCAGTCAAATATCTGTCAATAAATCATAGGGTTTCAAGACAGAATATGAAAGCTCTCTTATAATTAGCATTCAGTTTTGCTATATCCAGCAAACACATTGAGAGAAATATTTTATGAAAAAGGCTTTATTAATCGCAACGTCTTTAATCTCTTTTGGCTTCCTAGCTGGCTGCCAAACCACTGAACAAAGTGAGGCACCTCAACAGGTTGTCGCAGAAAACATGAAAATGGTAACCGGTACGGTAAGTTACCGAGAGCGCATTGCACTTCCTGAAAATGCACTAGTAACGGTAACACTAGAAGATATCTCACTGGCTGATGCACCTTCAAAGGTATTGGCGACTCAAGAATTCACAACTGATGGTAAGCAGGTGCCATTTGCTTTTGAACTGAAGTACGACGCTAGCCAGATCAAAACGAACCATCGCTACAACGTACGTGCAAGCATTCATGTTGATAGCAAGCTGCGTTTCACGACTGATACGATTGCCCCTGTAATCACTGATGCAGCGAACACAGAGTCATTGGATTTGCGTTTAGTAGGTGTGCGTTAATTGGTTGCTCTCTAAAAGAGAACGAACTGAATAAAGAACAATGGCAGCGTTACGGCTGCCATTTGTATTTTCTGAGCTTAATTTTACCTGCCTCGCTCACTTCAACGCCTTCCGCTTCTAAATGACGCTTTTGTCGCTCGAAGTCCTCGCCTTTTAGCGAAATCTCACCTTTACTATTAATGACCCTAAACCAAGGGAGCTGACTTCCCTCTGGTAAATTGCCCAAAGCTTTGCCTACGTGACGCGCATAGCCTGGAAAGCCTGAAAAACGTGCTATGTCTCCATAAGTTGTTACTTTCCCATAGGGAATTTGGTGAATTACAGCAAAGATTTGGGGTAAAAATTGGTCCATACTAACTATTCCTAGTTCATTAATACCACGGATCGGTAGAAGGAGAGAGCTATGGTATTTTCAACGTTTCAGTTCTTAGTGACAACCTTATTAGCGGTTGTTTGTGCCCGAGCTATTAGTTTAAGTGATGGTGACATTCCTGTTTTGGCGATGGTTATCCCTGCGCTATGGATTTTGCCGCAAGGAGGAGTCGCAGGCTTAGCTTTGCTTGCTTCAATGACCGTATACGGCCTGACACTTCCAATGCAGCCAATAACTTTATCAGTCAGTGCGTGGGTGTTGTTCCCTCTGCTGATGGTTGTTTTCTCACGCCGCAGTAGCTTGTCAGTACTTGTGGTTTCAGGATTAATTGTCACGACTCTACAAGTCGGCATTATGGTGACTCAGTCTGCAGGTAAGCTTGACGGTACGCCTTGGGTTACGGTTCTTCAAACCCTATCCATTATAGTTATCTGGTGGGCAGCGAATCACCTCAAACCGGCCAGTCGACACAGCTGGTGGTCATTGTTTCTGATATTGCCACTCTGGATAGCAGACTTACCTTATGCGGCACTAGTAGCCTTGTGTGTAACGGGCATCATGGCGTCAATGGAGGCGATGACTAAGCTCAAAACCTTCCGCTGGAATAAACTGTTGTGCTGGACACTGCCCACTGCTGGTTTCGCTGCTCTGGTGATTACACCGAGTATTGAGGTACCGAGCCCAGTATTTGTTGTGTGGTTATGCTTGCTAGGCACTGCGTGGATGACGGACTACATTATTCGTACAGAAGATAACGAAGATATCGATATCTAAGCGAGTGAATCGTACATTCGCAACGATGATCGTTCTAGTTCGCTTCACTTTGATCGCAGGTAAATGACCAATTTCCCTGCGATTTACTCGTGGTTTGAATAAAGGATAAGCACTTAGACCACAATTGTTTAAAAATAGGGTGGAAGGGCTTGCAATGGTTGCGGGGATGCTTAATAATCCAGTCACTCTTTGAGGCAAGCCTCTTAGAAAACGAATCTATGGGGGCCTGGTCCTCCCGCAACAATAGCTCGTGAACTCGGTCAGGTCCGGAAGGAAGCAGCCGCAGCGAGTGACTTGTGTGCCGGGATGTGGCTGGGTTCCCACCCTTTATGAAGCCTGCAATATATGTTCGCATAAATTGCAGGCTTTCTTCATATTTGCACCATAAGTCTTCATAGTCTATTTTTTGTTGTAGGTTTACAACAAAAGTGATTTTGCTATGTTCGACCAAACCAAGAAATCATCTCACGTACACAACATCTGTAAGTTCATGAGCTTGAAGAATGATGCGGTTGTTCGTACTCTCTCCATTTTAGAGTTCGATTTCTGCTTTCACCTCGAATATAACGCAGACATCAAAAGCTTTACGTCCCAACCTTTTGGTTTCCACTATCAATTTAATAATCGAAAGTGCCGATATACCCCCGACTTTTTGGCGACAGATCACGATGATCATTCAACTTTCTTCGAAGTAAAACACTCCAGTCAGATTCTCAAACCTGATTTCAGGGACCGATTCGAAGAAAAACAAAGAGTTGCGTTCAGTGAGTTTAACAGACGCTTGGTTTTAGTTACTGAGAAGCAAATTAGAATGGGACCAACTTTAGATAACTTCAAGCTACTACACCGTTACTCCGGATTGCGAACCGTGACTGAGTTTCAAAAGTTAGTGTTGGCGTTTATTCAACGTAAACAAATGGTGAAGTTACAAGAAGTGTCTTTGTATTTCGGTTTATCGGAGCAGGACACACTTATCTCTACTCTACCTTGGATCTCTTCAGGGCAAGTTAAAACAGACCTCAATAATATTGGCTTTGGGCTCGAAACTTACGTTTGGTGTTAACTATGTCATCGGACTCTAATAACATATTTGGGTTCTTTGATGAGTTTGAAGCTTCAGAGGGAGAGTCTCAGCCGCTTCCAATAGAGCTAATTCAAGAACCTATTGAAATCTCTTCAACTATTGATTCTCAATCACCGAAGGTACAGAAAGAAGTTATCCGTCGTATTAAAATTATCGATTTCGTGGAGAAGCGTTTAAAAGGTGGATGGACCGAGAAAAACTTGAACCCTATTTTAAGTCTCATTGAACCAGAATTACAGCTCACTCCCCCGAGTTGGCGAACTTTAGCAACTTGGAAAAAATATTATTTTGAAGCGGGTAAAGACCCATGTGCACTTATTCCGAAGCATACGTTTAAGGGCAATCGCCAAAAAGAAATGGATTCGCAATCCTTGATTGACGAGGCAATTCAGAACGTATACCTGACACGTGAGCGACTTAGCGTTGCAGAAGCATACCGATACTATAAGAGTCGAGTGATTCAAATAAATCGTGGGATTGTTGAGGGGAAAATTAAACCAATTTCAGAGCGCTCTTTTTACAATCGAATACACGGCTTACCTCCATATGAGGTCGCGATCGCAAGGTTTGGCAAACGATACGCAGACCGAGAATTTCGTTCGGTTGGTCAGCAAGTAGCTGCGACCAAACCAATGGAATATGTCGAAATTGACCATACCCCAGTACCAGTGATTTTGATTGATGATGAGTTGGATATTCCTTTGGGGCGCCCCTACCTGACTATGCTTTATGATCGTTTCAGTAAGTGTATCGTAGGGTTGAGTGTGAATTTTAGAGATCCCAGTTTCGACTCTGTGCGGAAGGCTTTGCTTAATACTCTAATAGATAAAAGCTGGTTAAAAAATAGCTACCCTTCTATAAAGAATGATTGGCCATGTCACGGAAAGATTGACTACCTAGTTGTTGATAATGGCGCTGAATTTTGGACCGATAGCTTAGAAGATTCTTTAAGACCATTTGTAACTGACATTCAATATAGTCAAACTGCTAAACCTTGGCGAAAGTCAGGGATCGAAAAACTCTTTGACCAGATGAATAAAGGGTTAGTGAACTCACTACCTGGAAAAACATTCACCAACCCTACTCAACTAGAAGATTACAACCCAAAGAAGGATGCGGTGGTTAGAGTTTCTGTATTTCTAGAACTACTTCATAAATGGATTGTCGACTATTACCATATGGCACCTGATTCAAGAGAACGTGACATTCCATACCACAAGTGGAAACAATCGGAGTGGACTCCCTCTTACTACAGTGGTGCTGAGAAGGAGCAGTTGAGAGTTGAGCTAGGTTTACTTAGACACAGAACCATTGGAGTGTCAGGGATCAGGCTTCATAACCTCCGCTATCAGTCCTCAGAACTTATTGAATACCGTAAATATTGGGCGTCCAACAATGGCAAAAAGCTGTATGTTAAGACCAAAACAGACCCTTCTGATATCAGCTCTATTCATGTTTATCTAGAATCGGAAAAGAAGTACATAAAAGTTCCAGCGGTAGACAACACCGGATATACAAGTGGTCTATCACTTTTTGAGCACGAACGCATACAGAGAGTACGCAGGCTTAACATCAGACAACTTGCTGATGATGAGTCGCTTGCAGATACATTTTTATATATGAAAAATCGTATTCAGGAAGAAACTGATAGATTCCGCAATGCAAAAAGTAATAAGGCTAGCTTGCCTAAAACGGGCAATACTTCGAAGTTAGCAAAGTTTAATGATGTAGGTTCTGAAGGGCCAAGCTCAATTAATACGACTCCAGATAAACAAGATACCACCTCAGTGTTCGATGCCCCAGAGCAGTTATTTGATGATGATTTCGAAGATATTGAGGGGTATTAATTTGAACTTAACATCTAGTCAGTTTGAGCAGCTAAGATCTTTCGAAACCTGTTTTATCGAATACCCTGCAATAACTGAAATCTACTCTATTTTCGATCAACTTCGTTTTAATCACTCCCTTGGCGGTGAACCAGAGTCTTTCTTGTTAACAGGCGAGGCCGGAAGTGGAAAGACGGCTTTGATTAATAATTACCTATCACGCTTTCCGTCGAGTTCAACTTGGAGCAAGCAACCTGTTCTTAGCACCAGAGTGCCGAGTCGCATAAATGAACAGAGTACGCTTACGCAGTTTTTAGTCGATTTAAATGGAAAGTCCGGCGGAAGAGGTACCCGTCGACTTAATGAAATTGCCCTTGGTGAGGCAGTCGTAACGCAACTTAAACGTAAATCTGTTGAGCTGATTATCGTCAATGAAATTCAAGAGCTTGTGGAATTTTCTACAGCAGAAGAAAGGCAAGCTATTGCTAATACGTTCAAATATATAAGTGAAGAAGCAAAAGTCTCGTTTGTGTTGGTTGGTATGCCTTATGCCGATGTGATAGCGACAGAGCCACAATGGAACTCGAGGTTAAGTTGGAGACGAAAGATTGAGTATTTCAAGATCTTGAAAGCTAACAGTTATTCGAGTGGAACGGCATCTTATGCTTTTGACTTGGAACAAAAAAAGCATTTTGCGAAATTTGTCGCGGGTTTGAGTGCGAGAATGAGTTTTGATGAACCGCCAGTGCTTACAAAAAATGAAGTTTTATATCCTTTGTTTGTTATGTGTAAGGGAGAATGCCGAGCGTTGAAGCACTTCCTGAAAGATGCACTACTGATGAGTTTCAATGACAACGTTGATACGATAGACAAAGCGATATTGTCGCGCACGTTTTCATTTAAGTTCCCCTATTTGGATAACCCATTTGATGCTCCTGTAGAGGAGCTTCGTCTTCATCAAATTGACTCTGGCTCTGCGTACAACCTAAATGCTATTGCCGCAGAAGATAAAATACTTGCCCCGCGATTTACAGATGCAATTCCGTTGAGCATGTTGTTGAGTAAAAGCGGACTTAAAGCTTAGAGATTACTTTCGCCATTTAGGTTTTCCAGTAGCGCCTTTTTCTCTTCATCACTCATCTTATCAATGGCACACGCCAGTTCAGCACTTAATTCGTTCCTACAGAAAAAATAGTTCAAGGGAACATTTAACTCTTCAGCCATTCGTTCGAGTGTACCAATATCCGGTACGTGTCTACCTTTCTCATAATGGTTCATTCGCCCACTAGCAGAACTTGGTTCCATGCCGATTTTCACCCCTAAATCTTTTTGGGTGATCTTGGCTTTTTTACGCGCAGCTTTGAGCCTCGCTGGGATTGGGTTGTCTTTCTGCACTTACACATTTCTTTTCAACCTTTAGATAACTTAGATTGTCTAAGTTTTACTGATTTTTGTATACTTAGCAATCCTAAGTTTTTATTGCATGTAAGAGTCACATGAAGAAAGTAACCAGAATTAACCCTCATATGTTTAACCTATTGATTGAAAAAGGGATGGACAATTTCTCTGTTATAGAAGCTAGGGATGCTTTGTTAAATGGTACTTCAACCTTTACGAGCAGTGACGAAGCTCGAAAGTATGTTTATAAGCAACTTCTATCACTTGAGGAGAAAGGCTGGCTTTCTGCCATTGGGGCTCGTAGAGGGAAGCGTTACCATCAAACTAATGAATTCAAAGCGCTCACAATTGAGCCTCGAGCAGCTAGAAATAAGAAAGCAAACGTTGATTCAATAACTGTTCAAACTCCGGAGTTCTCTCTAAATGCACTAGAACAAGAGAAAAAACAACATGAAGGTGAGTTAGCGATTACTTTGGGCGAGATTGAGGAATATCAATCTTTGTTAACGCGTTTTCCAAACAACAAACATGATATGGAGCCGTTATTCAATGCAGCGAGAGAGCGATCAGCTAAGCTATTGGGCAAAATCAATGCACTAACCAACTGGATGCAAGTAGCCCAAAGCAAGGCTTCCCAATGTTAAGAA
The DNA here is from genome assembly GCF_030248625.1 of Vibrio sp. D420a. Classification (NCBI taxonomy): domain Bacteria; kingdom Pseudomonadati; phylum Pseudomonadota; class Gammaproteobacteria; order Vibrionales; family Vibrionaceae; genus Vibrio; species Vibrio sp. D420a. The sequence goes on from NZ_JAHGAN010000043.1 coordinate 16,288, forward strand.
CATGGCAAGCTGAATGTGCAGCTCAAGTTATCGATAAATTCACTTCAAACAAACGTTCACACTTCTTCTGTCAAGCGACTCCAGGAGCAGGTAAAACTGTTATGGCTGCAGAGGTTGCTAAGCGTCTTTTTCAAGAAGGTATGATTGACTTAGTGCTCTGTTTCTCACCATCACTTTCGGTCGCTGAAGGAATGAGAAAGACCTTTTCATGGAAACTGGAATGTTCCTTTAATGGAGGCTTGGGCTCTTTAGGTGGGTCTTATACCTATCAATCCATCCGTTTTTTAGATGAAAACTTCTGGAACACTGTCAGTAAATATCGGGTACTAGTCGTATTTGATGAGATCCACCATTGTTCGTTTGATGACGAAGGGAGGTCAAACTCATGGGGGCTAGAAATTGTCTCGAAGATCCAAGGCTTTGCTCATTATACTTTGGCGCTGTCCGGCACTCCTTGGCGTTCTGATCGACTGCCGATTGTTATGGCCGAGTATTCTGGTCCTGATGGCAAGGTTGTTTGCGATTACCAATACGGCTTGCAACAGGCCGTTGAAGATAAGGTATGCCGCCGCCCTAAAATCGTTTTAATCGATAATGAACACCTGAGCGTTAAGGCTGGCAGTGACAATCAACACTTCGCCTCTATTCTTGATTGCCTTAAACAATCCGATGTCTCTTATCAAAGCGTCATCCACAACGAAGACGCTATGAATTACATACTAAATAACGGTTGCCAAAAGCTAGCCCAAATAAGACAAGAGTCCCCAAATGCAGGTGGTTTAGTCGTCGCTGCTTCTATCAAGCACGCTAAACATATTCAAAAGCGACTGATTGAGCACTTTAATCAGTCAGCATGCATAGTGACTTATCATCATGATAATCCGTTGAATGAAATTGAGTCTTTTCGTCATTCGAATGTTCAGTGGATAGTCAGTGTTGGAATGATCAGTGAAGGCACGGACATCCCTCGGCTGCAGGTTTGTTGTCATATGAGTTCGGTCAAAACAGAGCTTTACTTTAGACAAGTCCTTGGAAGGATATTGAGAGTTAATGATTCACCCAACCAAGAAGCATGGTTGTATACCTTTGCCGAAGAAAGTTTGATTGGGTTTGCTGAACGAATTGAACAGGATGTTCCAGAAGTTTGTATGTTAGTAGAGTCGAATCTACATTTTGTTACTTACGAACATAGTGAATTAAAATCGGATCATCAAAGTAAAGAGCTACGTGGCTTGGTTTCTACTAAGGTGGATAATACTGTTGCTTGGGGTGACAGATTAGATTTTAGTCTAGACCCCCTCTCGTCGCTCAACAGGGAGCTTTGCTTTGGAAGTTTTAAGAAAAGGGTATTGTCAGCTTTTTTGAACTGAAGAATATTCGTCCAAGTACTAATTTGATATTCGTACTTGGACAAAACAAATCAACTAGTAACCTCGTTAACTTGTAACTGAAAGCTCACCGAGTGTGGTAATACCCCATAACTTGATTGAACTTGTTATTGGCACGTGACCAATATGCTACAAGAGACAATTAGCTTGCTTTATCTATTGCTTTAACCTGATTGATATGTCGAGAAAGTGCTTCTATGAGATCCTTTTTTATCAGAGGCTTAGTTAATACTTCGTCCGCTCCAGCCTCTAAGAAAGCATGCGTTGACGTTTGCATAATATCTGCAGTCCACCCCATGACTACAATGTTACCTTTAACTGCTTCTCGTATTCTCCTAACCGTTTCCACACCACTTATTTTCGGCATGTGATTATCAATGATTACAAGGTTGAAGTTACCTGACTCCAGATGACTCAAGGCCTCAAACCCATCCCCACAAGTAACACATTCAACGTTCAACTTATCTAAAAAACCTTTGGCGATAATCCGGTTCATCTTGTTGTCATCAGCAACAAGGGCTTTAAATTGGGATAGGTCTACTACCTGAGATTCTGTATTCTTCTCATCCGAGTGGGCAATTGTAGGGAGGTCAATGACAAAACTGAATCGACTTCCTTTAGAAAGCTCACTTTCCACACTGATTTGACCATTCATCAATGTTACAAGCTTGTGGCAAATTGCTAGCCCCAGCCCGGTGCCACCGTAGTTTCGCGTTGTTGATATATCAGCTTGTTCAAACTCATTAAAGATTGATTGCAACCTATCATTAGGGATCCCAATACCCGAGTCCTGAACAGCAAACTCCATTTTAGAATGACTTAATTGTTTAATATCAATATCAATCGAACCACTTTCAGTAAACTTCATTGCGTTTCCAGCCAAATTAAGTAGTACTTGCCGGATTCGGACAGAGTCACCGTAGTATGTTAACGACGGATCGCAATGATCGGTCAGATTGAACTTAAGGCCTTTCTCCGAACACAAAGTTTGGTAAGTGTTTAATACTGGACTAATAATTTCAGACATTTTAAATGCGTGCTGATCAATCTCAAGGCTATCGTTTTCTATTTTAGCTAGGTCCAAAATATCATTTAGAATTGCAATCAAATGTTCTCCTGAACCTAGGGCTAATCTCAGAACCTCTCTCTGTTGTTCTTGCTCTAATTCGTCTACAAGCATCTGTAGGAGCCCAAGTAAACCATTCATAGGGGTTCTAATTTCATGGCTCATCGTTGCCAAAAAGAGTGATTTCGCTTGATTGGCCTGATGTGCTTTGCTCGCTTGCTCTTCAAGCTCAAGCTCAAGCTTTTTGAAGTCAGTAACATCACGTTCAATCGCGATAAAATGTGCAATCTCGCCGTCTTCGTTACGTAAAGGCACGATGTCAATATCCACCCAATAAGGCACTTTATCAATTGTATAATTCAAAATTTCAGCTTTAACTTGTTTACCTTTCTTCAGTGCAGAGCCAATTCGGCTTGCTGTTTCATTACATGTGTCCTCACCTTGAAGAAATGAACCTGGCGTCAAACCTTTCACCGAGTCTAATTGATGCCCAGTCATGACCTCAAAAGCGTTATTGACCCACTCAATACGCCCTTCTTTATCAGTAATAACAACGGCATCTCTTGCAGCTTTGACTACTGTTGCAAGAAGGTGGCTATCATGCTCTCTTTCTGCTAGTAATTTGTTAGACTCTTCTAGTAGTTTCTTTGATCCTTCTAACTCCTTATGGGGGTTTACAAATAGCTTTTGGCCCAGTAAAAAGACCAAAATAGAACTAGTGATTAGAACGATCAAAAGTCCATTCAATAGTTCTCTTTTAAGAGTTGATAGTTGTTCTTTAAGAAAAGAGCGACTGATACCTTGGGTTAACACTAAGTTGCCTCTAGCGAGGGGGGTTTGAGTTAGCAACCAGTCCTTTTCATTGTATTTACTTGCGTGTGAGCTAAATGAGTGATGGTTGTGCTCAAGTTTACGGTTTGTCTCTACTAGAGAAGCAACTGGAGGCTCCGTCTGGCTCAATTCATACCAACGTTCCCTATTTGTTACAAATGATCCAAAAAAGTCATCGTAGTCAACGGCAGTTTCCCCATATATAACACCAGTAAACTCACCGGATTGATACAAAGGCATAAACAGTTTTATGCAAATATGGTTAGTATCGTCATGCAAAAGATACAATATACGTTCATGCACGTTTTGATTTGCGATTGCAGAAAAGATTGCTTGTTCTTGTTTAGCTGCAGGGTGGCGAAAAGTATCTTCAAACAATAATTTCCCTGTACGGTCTCGGACTGCAAATTGCATCGATTGGTTTTGCCCTTTGAAGCGCTCTAGGTGATAAGAAAGGCGTTCTATGTTCGATTGTGATGCGGCGTCAATCACTCCTTGATGTTGAGAGGCTAATACAATGCGGTCCTCCGCCACCTCTAGATACTTTTCCATAAAAATTTTAGCGGATTCAATCTCGAAACTGCTGTTGCCTTTTTGTAACTGTTTGGCAGTCGATTGACTATGATTAGAAAGCACATAGAGTGATATACCACCGAATGTTAAAGATGTGAGTAATATGAAAAGAAATAGCAACACTTTAGGGCTAACTGAGGATAGTTTGACCATATCAAATGACTTCTATGTGGTTTCGATTAATTCATATGAAAACTATAGAATAGATAACGTTGCTAAAGTAGTGAGGGAGTCCATTTTTATCAAATTGCTCAACTAAAAAGTATTTCGTTACGAAATTTTTAGAAAGCCCTATCAGTTAGGCAGAAATGCATCATCACAGCACAAAATAAATATTATGGTTGCAATATACGAAAGATCTTCAATACTAAAACTTAGCAATTCTAAGTTTTAGTGGTGGCATGTGAAAACGGACATTCAATTTTACCTTGACGAATCGCTCGAAAGCTTCTTGTTGCGTTTATCGCAAGAGCAAGGTTACGAGCGATTTTCTCATTTTGCCGAAGATATCTGGTTCGACACCATGGATCAGCATAAGGCGATTGCTGGTGCTTTCCCCTTAGAGCTCAATCGCGTCAATATCTACCACGCTCAAACGACAAGCCAAATGCGAGTGCGGGTTCTTATCCACCTTGAGAACCAATTAAAGCTCAATAACTTTGGCGTACTTCGCCTAGCGCTATCACATTCAAAAGCTCAATTCTCTCCGCAATACAAAGCTGTGCATAGATTTGGTGCTGACTACCCTTATGCTTTTCTCCGCAAATGCTTCACGCCTATTTGTCCTCTGTGTATTGACGAAGCTCCCTACATTCGCCAGCAGTGGCAATTTATCTCTCACCAAGCTTGTGAACACCATGGCTGTAAACTGGTTCATCACTGTCCTGAGTGTAAGTCGAGACTTGAATACCAAAGCACCGAGAGTATTAGTCAGTGTGAATGCGGTTATGAACTCCGAAACTCGCCAGTAGAGGATGCGCAAGAGGTTGAGGTATTGGTCGCTCAATGGTTGTCAGGAAGCGATTCAAAACTCTTGGGATTGTTAACGGGGAAAATGACGTTATCCGAGCGCTATGGCTTTTTACTTTGGTATGTAAATCGTTATGGTGATATCGATGACCCTAGCTTTGAGTCATTCATTGAATATTGTTGCGCTTGGCCAGCGGCACTGTGGCAAGACCTCGATGTTTTGAAAGAGAAGGCAGAACTTGTTCGAGTAAAAGATTGGAAAAAGGTGTTTTTCAATGAAGCTTTTGGTGCTCTGCTTAAAGATTGTCGCCAGTTACCTAGTCGGCAGTTGAGTCACAATATCGTGCTTACTCAGGTGTTAGCTTACTTTACACAGCTGATGGCAGCAGTACCTTCAAGCGTGAAAGGAAATATTGGTGATGTACTGCTCAGTCCCTTAGAAGCTTCTACATTGCTCTCTTGCACCACAGATGAGGTATATCGGTTGTATGAGTTTGGTGAGATCAAAGCCGTTATTAGGCCGAGAATGCATACAAAGATAGCGAGTCATGAATCGGCGTTTACTTTACGAAGTGTCATCGAGACAAAGCTGACTCGAATGAGCTCTGAAAGTGATGGCTTAAATGTGTATTTGCCAGAGTGGTAATTATGACGAAATTAAGTGACTTATTGGCAATTGAAGACGAAGCGGTAAAGCAGGTTACGCTAAAGAAGATGTTCATGCCCTATACGGAAGATGTCTGTGTCAAAGGGTGTGAAAAAGAAGCGTTAACGATCTTGCTCAATCTCAGCTCAAGCCATCAATCAGATAGATGCTCGGATTGGTTGGATGTTGCCCGTGCTAAAAGGCATTTAAAAGCCGCAGAGAGCCTAGAGGCATCCCTTGATGAAATTAAGTGGTTCCACACTCATAATCTCAAGTTTCCAGACTGCCGAGTTAAAGATCAGCGAATAATTGCACAGCCTCTTTTGACAACCGAGGCATTGATTTCAAGCGCAGTATTAGAGCAACGCTTAGGGTGGGCGCATAATTCTGCAGTGTATCGCCATACATTGTGGTTATTGAATCCTTTCCGCTGGCAATCACAGTCCGAGTGTCTTCTTTTACTTGTTCAGCAAGAAACCTCTGTTTGGGTTGAGCTGCTCAAAGAATTTGGTTTAGGCATTAAGTCACTTGCTCGCTTAAAACATACAATTGAAGAACAACTTCCTGAAAATAGTTTTCCTGACAGTGTCAGCACTTACAGCAAGCAACTGCGGTTTCCATGGGGGGGGGATTATGTTTCGGTGACCCCAGTGGTCAGTCATGCCATCCAAAGAGAATTAGAAGTGAGATCGAGAAGTCGAGAAAGTAAGCTCAGCTTTGTGTCTTCATCGCTGCCAAACTCGGCAAGTATCGGGAATCTGTGTGGCAGTTTAGGTGGGCATATGAAAGTCCTAAACTACCCGTTAGACGTCAAACCAGCGCAGGGTGGGACGTTAACTGAAAGTCGCAAAAAGAGTGGCCACTACTTTGATGACCATCAGGTAACTAACGTTAAAATCTGTCAGGTGTTAAATCATCTAATTGGTTCAGAGCCATCAAAAACACAGAAGCAAAGGGAGAGCGCTCGTAAGGTTAGAAGTAAGATATTGCGAAAGCAGATAGCCCTGTGGATGCTTCCATTAATTGAATTAAGAGATATCGTTGATGTTGACCCTAATCAACAGCAATTGGAACATGATGACACTTTGGCTCAAGCCTTTTTGACCCAACCAGAATCGGATTTGGGCTCTTTAGCTAGCGAGTTTAACCGTTGCTTACATCTCGCGTTTCAGAATAACAAGTATGCCGCCAAGTTTGCCTATCATCCTAAGCTAATGCAGGTCATCAAAGCCCAAATCGTATGGATACTTGAACAGCTCAGTAAACCAAATGGCAATGAAGATAAGGTAACGGGTGAGCAGTATATCTATTTGTCATCAATGAGAGTGCAAGATGCGGTCGCAATGAGTAGCCCATATCTGTGTGGTGCTCCTTCTTTGGCGGCTATTTGGGGGTTCATGCACCATTACCAAAGAGAGTTTAATAAGCTAGTTAATTGTGATTCCCCGTTTGAGTTTTCGAGTTTCTCTTTTTATGTTCGAAGCGAGAAGATTCAACCGACAGCGAAGCTTACCGAACCCAACTCTGTCGCCAAAGCACGAACGGTTTCGAACGCTAAGCGACCAACCATTCGTAGTGAACGATTGGCGGACCTAGAAATAGACTTAGTTATCAGAGTACATAGCGACAGCCGAATTTCAGATTTTAAGTCCGCGCTTAAAACGGCACTTCCCGTTGCTTTCGCCGGAGGGGCATTATACCAACCACAGCTTTCGACACAGGTTGAGTGGCTTAAGACGTTTACCAGTAGGAGCGAGCTCTTCCACGTCATAAAGGGGTTACCCGCATACGGGCGATGGTTATACCCAAGTGAGAGCCAACCGAGTAGCTTTGATGAACTAGAGCGTTTAGTGACTAAAGATGCCGATAATTTGCCAGTTTCTATTGGCTACCATTTGTTAGAACGTCCAACTAAACGGTGCAACTCGATCACTGATTGTCACGCGTATGCAGAGAACGCCATAGGGTTAGCTAAAAAGGTGAATCCAATAGAAGTACGTTCTAGTGGAAGAGATCACTTTTTAAACCATGCCTTTTGGTCGATAGAATGCAGTAGCGAAACTATTCTTATAAAAAAACTATAGGGATTAATCGTTTATGGAACTTTGCACTCAGTTAAACTACGTTCGATCACTCTCTGCTGGCAAAGCATATTTCTACTATCTATCTAAAAGTGGTGAGATGTGTCCCCTTGACATTGATAGGACTAGGTTGCGTGCGCCAAAAGGTGGTTATTCAGAAGCCTATAAAGGAGGTAAGTTCGTAAAAAAGAATGTTGCTCCACAAGATTTAGCTTACTCCAATCCACAGTTTATCGAAGAGTGTTATGTAAAACCTGGTGTCGATGATATCTACTGTGCATTCTCCCTTCGAATTCGAGCCAATTCTCTAACTCCAGATACCTGTAGTGATGACGAAGCGCGCTCTAAACTTTCGTTACTTGCGAAAACATATCAAGAGCTCAATGGGTATCAGGAACTTGCTCTTAGATACGCGAAGAACATTCTGCTTGGTACTTGGCTTTGGAGAAACAGAGAGTGTCGAAAATTGTCGATAGAAGTGGCCACCAGTGATTCACAAACCTTGATTGTAGAAAACGCAACAAGGCTTTCTTGGTATGGTCATTGGGATAAAGCTTCAGCAGAATGCCTAGAAAAGCTCACAGCCTATTTGATGCGAGCCCTATCTGACCCGACCGAATATTTCTACATGGATGTCAAAGCTAAAATTGGAGTTGGTTGGGGGGATGAGGTTTACCCAAGCCAAGAGTTCTTGGATGATCGAGAAGATGGTGTTCCTACCAAGCAGTTAGCTACTGTCGAACTATTAAACGGAAAGGAAACTGTTGCATTTCATGGTCAAAAAATTGGTGCAGCGTTGCAATCGATTGACGATTGGTGGCATGAAGATGCAGATAAGCCCTTAAGAGTGAATGAGTATGGAGCTGACCGAGAGTACGTTATAGCAAGGCGACATGTTTCCTATGGGAATGACTTTTACCAGTTAGTCAGAAATACAGAGAATTGGATTGAGACAATGATAGCTTCTCAGACCATCCCAAATGACGTGCACTTTATTATGTCGGTCTTGATTAAAGGTGGTCTCTTCAATTGTTCCAAAGCGAAGTAAGGGATAGATATGACTAAGCGTTACTATTTCTTAATACGTTACATGCCTGCACAAGCCGACCATGAATTATTGGCAGGGCGGTGTATATCTCAAGTGCACTTGTTTATGGTCAATAACCGACAAGCGATGAATAGGATTGGTGTGAGCTTTCCTGATTGGAATGAATCGACAGTCGGCCAAACTATTGCCTTTGTTGCCGAAGATAAAGAGATGATGGTTGGGCTCTCTTTTCAGCCCTATTTCTCTGTGATGGTAAATGAAGGTTTATTTGAGATCTCTAGTGTATGTGAGGTTCCAGCCAATGCTTTAGAGGTAAGGTTTACCCGTAATCAAACGATTGGGAAAAGCTTTTTAGGCTCTAAGAAACGCCGAATCAAACGTAGCATGGCGAGAGTGGAACTATCTGGCGCTGGAACATCGTTACCAGCCACTAATGAAGAGCGAGTCATCGAGAGTTTTCATCGAATCCCAGTTTCTAGCGGCTCCTCAGCGCAAGATTATATTTTGTTCGTGCAAAAGGAGTTTGTCGATGAGCGCGTTGCAGCAAACTTTAATAGCTATGGTTTAGCCACCAATCAAGAAAGAAAAGGCACGGTACCTGAGTTACGCTTTTTACCTTTTTTCTAAAGCTCTTTTTTAGAGAAGTAAAAACAAGGGCTACAGAAGTAAGAAGAAAAAGGGTATTTTGGTGAATTGTGACTTTAAGCATACAGAATGAGATAGTTAAAGACTATATTCTACAGTGTCCTGCCGAATAGGCAGCTAAGAAAATTTCCGGCGGTACTGCATTTCCGATCATCATGTGTCCTGCCGAATAGGCAGCTAAGAATAGGTCAGGAAGAAAGCAACCTACCTGCTGAACAAGCAGTAGATAATCAAAACCATCATGTTTAGGCTTGATGGTTTTTTATTAGTTGGTCGATTTTATCGGGGGTGATTTTTAATACGGAAATAAATTTATCTTTGTCCCCGCGTCAGTTAAAAAATACTCGTGCGATTATCATATTAGTTGTCCCACAACTCTTGCACTCATCAATAAAACTCCTCTTAGATTTTTTCTCAATATGCTTGACCTATGTCTAACACATAGGTTTTAAGCTACAACTAATACATCATTAATTACGAATTGGAGAGAGTTATGAGTTGTTGTAACAAAGCCCCAAATGGTGGGAGCAGTGACCCTAAGTTGTTGTTAAAACTGTTCATCGGGTTGTTTGTGATTATATTTTTAGTCGCCTTTATTTTTGGCTAGCAACATAAAACGAACAAAGTCTCATGTGCATTAAACCTTCAGAGGAGTTGGTTATGTTGACAACTGAAATTGCGAGAGTAGCGGGTGTGACCGCTGAAACAGTCAGGTTTTACACTCGAAAAGGTCTTCTTTATGCAGAGAGAGATCCTAACAATGGCTACAAGATATACCAGCAAAGTGCGGTTAATCGCCTGAAGTTCATTTCTCATGCAAGAGCTATTGGTTTTAGCCTTAGTCAGATTCAAGAAATCATTGATTACTCTGAGCAAGGGCAGACTCCTTGCCCTGCTGTGAGGCAAATGCTGACTGATAAAATCGTAGAAACCAAGCAAAAGATCGAAGAATACCAACGACATTTAGCGATGATGGAAGCGACTTATACAGAGTGGGATGAAAAACCGGATATGGAGCCCAACGGCAACGCATTGTGTTGCCTAATCGAAGACTGGTCCGAGAAACACCATCAAGTATTACCCGAGGAAAACTAACATGAACACCACACAGTATTCTCTAGCACTTTCCGGCATTAATTGTGGCCGATGTGTCGCTAAAATTGTAGATGAGTTACGTGAAAGAGACCCGGATGTATCTTTCACTATTAATGAGACAAAACACAGAGCAGAGCTTATTACCACGTTAATGCCGGAAAGCGCGATAGAAGTCATTGCAAAGTTAGGATATGTGGCTTCAATACCTACGCAACAAGAGTATCGTACATCAGTATCCAATGTTACTTGTCAACACTGTGTAGGTAAAATCACTAAAGCAATAGTTGAACTGGACGCTACCGCTCAAGTAGTTGTTGATTTAGACAAGCAAACATTGGTGGTGAATAGCAGTTTGAACGGCGATGAAATTGAAAGCGTATTAGTCGAACAGGGCTATAGCGGTAGTACTGATGGCACACAACCACAAACTACGGATGTTACTAAATCGAATAAAGTGAAAACAACACAGGCGGTGGATGTCAGTATTGAGCTGTCATTAATCGGTGTCACTTGCGCAAGTTGTGTCAATACGATTGAAGGTACGCTTAGATCGGTGTCAGGAGTCGACTCTGTTGACGTGAACTTTGCGAATCGTACGGCGACCGTGGTTTCAAGTCAGCCTGCCAGCGTACTCATTGAGGCGATACAAGGCGCAGGATATGACGCAGAAGAAATTGTCGATCAGGCGTTAGCAAGCGACCTAAAAGAAGAGCGTGAAGCTGAGGAGTATCGCTTTAAAGTAAAACAAAGCGTTATTGGTCTTGGTCTCGGCGTGCCGTTGATGGTATACGGTCTGTTCGGCGGACCAATGAATGTTAATACGCAATCTGAGCAGTTGCTATGGTTGGCCGTAGGTTTAGTGACATTTTTTATTTTAGTCCGTGCGGGCAAGCACTTTTTTACTGGAGCTTGGAAGACCTTTCTGAGCCGTAATGCGAACATGGATACGTTGATAGCGTTGGGAACGGGTACCGCCTGGCTCTATTCAATGGTGGTCGTAGTCGGGCCGCAGTGGCTTCCAGAAAGTGCAAGGCATCTCTACTTTGAAGCTACTGCCATGATCATTGGTTTAATCAATTTAGGACAGGCGCTTGAGTTAAAGGCGCGAGGCAGAACTTCGCAGGCCATCAAGCGTTTGCTTGATTTGAGAGTCAAAACTGCCATGGTGATTCGTGACGGCAAAGAGATGTCTATACCGATTGAACAAGTTATCGCACGCGACTTGATTCGCGTTAGAGCCGGTGAAAAAGTCCCTGTTGATGGTGTGATTACAGAGGGGGAGACAACCATTGATGAGTCTATGCTCACTGGAGAGCCAATTCCTGTTGTTAAACAAGTGGGCAGCTCAGTGTCTGCCGGGACGATTAATGACCACGGAAGTTTCGTTTTTGAGGCACAGAAAGTGGGCAGTGATACTGTTCTTGCTCAGATCATCAGTATGGTGTCGAACGCGCAAAACTCAAAGCCACCAATCAGCCATCTAGCCGATAAAGTGTCTTCAGTGTTTGTACCAACTGTGATGATTCTATCGATTCTGACAGCGCTGGCTTGGTATAACTTTGGCCCTCAACCTTCCTTAGTTTATATGATTGTGGCAGCAACCTCGGTGTTGATCATCGCATGCCCATGTGCACTTGGTCTCGCAACGCCGATTTCTACTATGATCGGTGTCGGTAAGGCCGCCGAGTTTGGTGGGCTAATCCGAAATGGTGAAGCACTGCAAAGAGCCAGTGAATTGGATGTCGTTGTATTGGATAAAACTGGCACGATTACTCAAGGTAAACCTGAAGTAACAAATTTTGTCTTGTTGTCAGAGGACTCAGAGCTTCTGCCTTTGGTCAATGCTTTGGAGAAAGGGTCTAACCACCCGCTAGCTAAAGCGTTAATCGCATTTACTCAAAGTGAAGTGAGTGATGAAGCGAATCTACTAGAAGTGTCAGACTTCGAGTCATTAACCGGACTTGGTGTTCAGGCTCAGTATGCGAGTCAACGCGTGTTGCTTGGCAATCGCAAGCTGATGAACCAGTTTAAGGTCAATGTTGAATCGGTAACAGAGCATGCGTTGCAGTGGGAGCAAGAAGCTAACACAGTGGTGTATTTTGCGATAGGCGATCAACTGAAAGCGCTGTTCGGTATCAGTGATCCGATTCGAGATGATGCTCGAAGTGCGATAAATCGTTTTCATCAGCAAGGCATCCATGTCGTGATGCTAACGGGGGATAACCACAATACAGCGAAAGCGGTGGCATCACTCGCGAATGTTGATGAATATCACGCGCAATTGATGCCTGAGGATAAGCTTCACTGGATCAAGCAGTTGCAAGCGAAAGGGCATGTTGTTGGCATGGTCGGTGATGGTATCAATGATGCGCCAGCACTTGCTCAATCAGACGTTGGCTTTGCTATTGGCAGTGGTACGGATGTCGCGATTGAAAGTGCCGATATTACCTTGATGCGCAGCTCACTCCACGGTATCTCAGATGTGATTGGGATCAGTACTGCCACAATGAAGAACATTAAGCAGAACTTGTGGGGGGCGTTTATCTATAACAGCTTAGGTATTCCCGTGGCTGCAGGGCTTCTGTTTCCGTTCACAGGGTGGCTATTAAGTCCGATCATCGCTGGGGCAGCGATGTCACTGTCCTCTGTTACCGTCGTAACCAATGCGAACCGCTTGCGCTTATATACCCCACCTTCAGCCCCTACAACCAATGAGGAGTAGTACCATGTTAGTCAATTTTTTAGGTCTTACAGCAATCGTATTTATCGTCTGGTGGTTTTGGGGTAAGAAGAACGGCTAAGATGACAAAATTGTCATGAACCCCTCCCCATTACTGATCTAAGTGCTGCGATAAACTGAGTCTAAGTTAAACGAGTTCAAGTAACTTTGGAGAGCAAGAGAATGAAAAGCAAAAAGCCTGATTGTCACAAGAATGGTCATCACAAAGGTCATGGATGGATGATGATTCTATGTGCGTTATTAATGGTAGGTATTCCATTGTTTATTCTCACTTCTAGTCAAGAAGTGTTTAGTTGGGCATACCTGAGTAGTGCGATTGTTCCGTTAATCATCTGTTTAGCTATGCACGGTTTAATGATGAAGATGATTATGCCGAGTGAAAAGAAAGATTCAGAAACTAACGATCAATCGATGGCAAAGATTGAAAACAATCCAGAGTTCAAAGCATAAGTAAGGGTTTAGGTGATTTTATGAAAAAGTTATATGTATCAGTAATTCTTAGTAGTTTGATAGCTGCACCAGTGTTTGCGACTAGTACTAGTGAGCAGCATCTCAAGAGTTATACAAATCAAGATGTTCAGACACACATGAAGCAATCTAAGATGAGCAGTCAACAGGAATCCAATAGTATGATGGATGGTAAGAGTATGGAGAATATGCTTAACGATTGCAGAAAAATGATGGATAAGGTCTAAACATGGAAATGTAGGATTAGCGAAAGGACTTCAATTCTTCCAATTAAGTAAAGAGCTACTTTTGAAGTAGCTCTTTTTTTAATGAACATCAAACATAGTGCTGAAGCTTTGAAAGGTGTAGGACGAATTATAAGAACTGTTGATATTTTTGGCCAATTGAGCTCCCAGCATTTACGTGATCTGTATCTATTGGCTAACGGCCCTACCAGCCCCAACCTTGATCTCCTGGATTGATAGACACAGCTAACTAACGGTTCCATATATAAAATACAAATTAGTTTTAGGCGATTTCGAATTGCGGATTAACGATAAAAATGAAGGGCTCATCCAATTATGACAAAAATGTCATAATTGGATACCAATAGAGTCAGACCTGACCTGCTAAATTAAATTCGTCAACAACGAGAAAGGAAAGACGAATGAATACTCTTAATAAGATTTTGTTATCAGTTACTTGTTTATTGGTTAGTTCAGTATCAATTGCACAGCCATTACATTCCTCTGGTAATTATGTGAGCAGAGTAGACCATAAAACTGTTTCTATCGATGCGGTTAGCTCAAAACAAAGAGCATATATGTTAGGGGCAAAAAAATTGTCAGAGTTTGAGGGGATGAGTGGCAGAGAATTAAGTACGACTCTTATTCCTGTAACAACCAATGGTAGCCGACGAAATTCTACTCATCTGAAAGATGGAGGGTACGTAACTGTTCAAGAAAGGCTGAACAGTCAAGGGCAGCTTGAGTACGTAGCCAAAATCCACATTAATGTCCACTATCAGGAACGAGATAGTAATAACTAAACTGGCAATGTTCTTAGAGTTCTATACTACTTAAGGAGCTAAGGAGCTAAGGAGCTAAGGAGCTAAGGAGCTAAGGAGCGAATTATGATTGATAAAGTATCAGTAATATTTCAGGAGCATAGACTCGAAGAAATCGAATCTATTCTTATGGATGAAGGTGTTCGAAAGTTCACTATCTATCCAGTGCAAGGTCGCGGGACTCAAGCCAACTTAATTGATACACATGTATTGAGCTCGTACTACAAACTGGATGTGTTTATTGGTCAAAATTACACTGGGAGATTAACAGAAATATTGCTTAATACCGTAAGTGTATCGCAAGAAGGCAATGGGGTGACCTCTGTAGAAAGAAATGTTTTAGTATATGATAACAATACGAAACAGCAGATTTCATTATCCTCATACAATCACAAGCCGTGAGAGAAATTTGAGATCTGAAAAAGGTTTAATGTTATATGAAACTACTAGTGGTCGAAGACGAAGAAAAAGCAGGAGCTTATCTTAAGAAAGGGCTAATTGAGTCGGGCTATAGTGTAGATTTGTCAAAGGATGGCGTCGACGCATTATACTTAGCTACGTCTGGTGATTACGACCTCATCATCTTGGATATCATGCTTCCAAAATTGAATGGTTGGCAGATATTACACACACTTCGAAGCAGTGACATTTCGATCCCAGTAATTATTTTATCGGCAAAGGATGAAGTTGAAGATCGAGTTAAAGGGCTTGAACTGGGTGCGAATGACTATCTTGTTAAGCCTTTTGCATTTGTAGAATTACTTGCGAGAGTAAAAAACGTATTGCGTAATCAGGCTAGTACCAGCCGAGAGGTATCCACTTTAGATATTGCCGATTTGAGCTTTGATCTACTCAAACGTAAAGTTACACGTCAAAGTGATACGATTCAGTTGACGGCGAAAGAGTTCTCCTTACTAGAATATTTCTTTTCGAAAAAAGGACAAGTTGTGACTCGTACACAAATCGCATCGGCTGTTTGGGATATGAACTTTGATAGTGATACGAATGTTATTGATGCAGCAGTGAAGAGACTGAGGTCGAAAATCGACAAGCCTTATAAGCAAAAACTAATCCATACTGTCCGTGGTATGGGGTACAAACTTGATGACGCGGTAGAATGAAAAAATTATTAAGACAATCCATCGCTCGCAAACTGGTGTTTATGTTTGTCACTGCCTCTTTTGTTGTTTTAGTCGTTTTTGCTTTGACGATTCAGCACGCTATCAAGAATCACTTTAATGAACAAGATTATAAACATCTAGAAACAAAGCTCCTTCCTTTGATGGGCACTATCGAGCGAGATTTAGATATTTTTCATTCTTGGGATATCTCGGCTTGGATCTTAAACAACAAACAAGTGGTTCAAACGAATAATGGAACTATTGACTTTCCACCTGAACTGATAGAGGGCTCCTCATACGAATGGAGTGTAGGCAATAATCATTACCAAGCTTTTAAGTTTGATTATTCAGAGGTAGAAGGTGGTGCTATTGTTCTTGCAATAGATGTGACTCACCACAAGCTGTTTTTCGACAAGTTAAATACTATCCTATTTTGGACATTGGTTTTGACTGTAAGTTTATCTGGTGCTTACGCTTTAATTATTGTTAGAAATGGCCTGCTACCTCTAAAAACATTGAAGGAGTATATTGAGCAAGTGAATACGAGCAATCTCAGTATACGTATCCCAAGTGAATCACTTCCAAAGGAGCTAAGCAGTTTAATTGTTTCTCAAAACGAAATGTTAGAGAGGTTGCAAACAGGCTACCTCAGGTTGAGTGAGTTTTCATCCGATATTGCTCATGAGTTAAGAACACCGTTGAACAATATCATGACTCAGACTCAAGTGGCACTTGGTACAGAGCGCTCCATTGAAGAGTACGAAGATATTTTAGTATCGAATATCGAAGAACTAGAACGATTCAATAAGACCATTTCGGATACGCTGTACCTAGCTAAATCAGAGAACAAACTTTTGCATAAGACCGAATCAGAGCTTGAGTTGAAAGAGGTTATCACGCCCTTACTTGAGTACTATGAGGTATTGGCGGAAGAGAAAAACGTTCGATTTACTCTAGATGGTTCGTCGACTCTGTTCGGTGACAAAGATATGCTTCAACGAGCATTTGGCAATGTGTTGTCTAATGCGTTAAGGCATTGCTTTCATAATACGGATATATCGGTAGTAATCTCCGAATCAGAAACGAGCAACAAGGTGACAATTAGCAATACCGGTGAGCCTATTCCTTTGAGTTCTTTGCCATATATATTTGAACGGTTTTATCGTTCCGATAAGTCGCGTGTCCATAACGGAAGTGTTGGCGCTGGATTGGGGTTACCGATAGCTAAAGCGATTATGAAAGCGCATAGCGGGGATATCTTGGTGAACGCGAAGGATGAGCGAACTGAGTTCGTCTTTATTTTTAACAACTCTTAATTCCAACAAATTTTAAAGAACACTATTGCCCAACAGTTTCTATACTGTATTATGAATGCAAAGTAAAAGGTACGATATGATAAACTCTCTGAGACAGACAAGTATTATGATTATCAGCATCTTAGCAATGTTGATGTCTAGCTATGTCTCGAGTATGTCAATGATGGACATGAGTCCAATATCGACCTCTTCTTCACTTCAACCTAAACTTTCTCATCATGACTCGATGGGAATGACTGAGACAACAGCAAGTCATCATGCGATGATAGGCTGCCAACCGATGGAAGTGGCAGAGAGTGAAAGTTCTACTCATTGTGGTAGCTCATCTGTATTTGGTGGTGATTGCTGTAAAAGCGTTTGTTCTAGCGTATTCTTCCCACTCTCATCTTCTCGCTTAATCAATATATCTGAACCTGATTTAGCTCTGCGCCACCCAATAAAAATAGGCGTTACAGTAACTCGCATTCAGAGTTTACTGCGTCCACCCTCTGTTTAATTCAACTATTCTAACTATTTAGCTCTCAATTATTTCTGCTGGAAGGCAGAGGTTGAGGTATGTCCATATCGTTTTACGTGGATAAACAACAATGAATATTGAATCAAATGGTTCAAGGGTTCTTAGAACCTTGAGCCTTGGGGTTGCAATTGCACTTTATGCAATGCCTGCCCTGTCACATACGAAGTCGAACGTGACTCCTCAAACTATCGCTACTTCGACGCACCAGCTGAATGCACTAATTGAAGTGGCTCTAGAAAATGATACGAGTCGTTCTCAATATGCTGCGCAATCACAGGCTGTGCGTGAAATGGGCGTTGCAAGCGCTACTCTCATGGATCCAAAACTCAAGGTGGGTTTTGGGGGGTTACCCGTCGATTCATTTAAGTTTGACGAAGATCCCATGACGAATATCTCTGTTGGACTAATGCAGCAGTTTGAACGTGGAGCAACGCTAGATCTTAACCAACGCAAAGCGAATCAACAGGCCGATGGTATTGCGTATCAGGTTCAGGTTCGTGAGCGTGAAGTGGCGAATAGTATTACTCAACTATGGTTGGAACTGGGCTACCTTCAACACGCAGAAACGTTGATTGAATCTAATCAACGTCTCATGGTAGAGATGGAACAGTATATTCAAACCAATTACTCAATCGGTAAGAGCGAAGCGCAAGATCTGCTTAACACCCAACTTCAAGTTAATAAGCTTGACGAAAAGCTGCAATCGAATCAACAAATGCAAAATCGAGTGGTTGCCCAGCTATCAGAATGGTTGGGCTCAGAGTGGTTGCATCGTCGTGCTATTGATTCGAATCAGGTTGGTTATCAACTAGACTGGTCGCGTTTGAATACGCTTCTGGATCAGCAAACCAGTGATACCCAGTACTACTCGCTTCTTAATCAAAACCCCATGGTACAAATGGCTGATGCTAATATCTCTGCCAATCGCACTCAAGTTGAGGTTGCAGAGCAATCTTATACACCACAATTCGGTGTCGAAGTGATGTACGCCTATCGTCAAGCTGACAACATGAAGGGTGAGCCAACTTCAGATTTGCTGAGTGCCTATCTTACTATGGATATCCCTCTGTTTACTGACAGCCGCCAAGATAAAAATGTAGCGGCCGCTCAATATCAAGTGGGCGCGGCTCAATATCAAAAAGATACATTGCTTGCGCAGATGAATTCCCAAGTCGTTGCCTTAACAACTGATAGAGAGAATCTTGCTGAGCGTATTGAGCGCTATCAAAGCCGGTTCATTCCTCAATCCAAAGCACGTATCGAAGCGGTTGAGCGCGGTTATCAGAATAATACCGCTCCGTTTGGCGATGTAATTATTGCGTCAACGGATGACTTGGCTCTTCAAATGGAACTTGCTCGTCTAATAACCGATATGAACCAGATCAATAGCAAGTTATCCATGTTACTTGGTGGTTTCGCGTATCAAATTTCTGCGCCAAATACTCAGTACAAAGAACAATAATAAAGGAATCAAGATGAGTACATTTAAAGTTGCAAGCCTAGCGCTACTAATAGGTGGCGCACTGGGTTATGGAGCGAATATTTACCTTTCAGACATGAACCACAACATGACTGGAATGACAGCTTCTGAGTCTAAATCAAGTGATGAACCACTGTATTGGGTTGCACCCATGGACCCAAATTATCAACGAGATAAGCCAGGAAAGTCGCCTATGGGGATGGATCTTATTCCTGTTTATGCTGATGACCTTAATGGTAGTAACGACAAGCCGGGAACAGTGAAAATAGATCCTGCTGTTGAAAATAACCTTGGCGTTAAAACGGGCACTGTGCAACAAGAAGCGCTTGCACCACGCATCGAAACTGTCGGCTATGTCGCCTTTGATGAGAGTCAACTTTGGCAGACCAATGTTCGTGTCTCTGGGTGGGTTGAAAAGCTTTATATCAATGCTGTTGGTGAAAAAGTTAATCAAGGTGACACGTTGTTTGATTTGTATTCACCTGAGCTTGTAAAAGCGCAAGAAGAACTGATCAGTGCCTACAAAACTAAGCGTAAAGGCATGATACAAGGTGCAACCGATCGTTTGATTTCTTTGGGGGTTGATCGTAGTCAAATTGAATCAATTGTACGTATAGGTAAAGCCTCACAAACCATTGAAATTAAAGCACCGGCAGACGGTGTTATTGCAAGCCTCAATATTCGCGAAGGTGGCTACCTTTCTCCAGCTCAAGCGGTGATTAGCGCAGGCCCTTTGAATCAAGTATGGGTTGATGCAGAGGTCTTTGAACGTCAATCCCATTGGATCAAACAAGGTAGTCAAGCATCTATGACATTGGATGCATTACCAGGTGGCGAATGGAATGGTGAAGTGGATTACGTCTATCCCATCCTTGATTCTAGTACGCGTACATTGCGTGTTCGCCTTAGATTTGATAATCCACAAGGCGAACTTAAGCCAAATATGTTTGCAAATGTCGCTCTGAAGCCAGTATCAAATGATGAAGTGTTAACTATCCCTCGATCGTCGGTCATTCGATCTGGTGGTATGACTCGAGTAGTACTTGCTGAAGGTGATGGAAAATACCGTTCTGCTCGAATCGAAGTTGGTCGTGAAGCCGCTGACAAGATTGAGGTTCTAAAGGGATTACGACAAGGAGAGCGAGTTGTTACTTCAGCACACTTTATGTTGGACTCTGAATCAAGCCAATCTGCCGATCTATCAAGAATCAATGGCCTCGAATCAATTGATGAAACGGCGTGGGCAACAGGTGAAATTACTGATGCAATGGTTGGACATAGAATGCTAACTATTAATCATAAGCCTGTTCCTGAATGGGAATGGCCAGGAATGACCATGAATTTCATAGTGTCAGAGCACGTTGAAATGGAACCACTTTCAAAGGGTCAAACGATTGACTTTGAGATGAAAAAATCTGAATCGGGTCAATATGAAATCGTTGATTACAAAGTAACTGAGCTGAGCATAAATACGGAAATATGGATAGACGGTGATGTTTCTATGTTGATGGCGGATTTTGGTATGGTGACTCTAAATCATGTTCCTGTGGCTGATTGGTCATGGGACGCTGGTGAGCTCAACTTTTCAGTAGGTGGCGACATAGAACTCTCAAGTTTTCAGGAGGGTGACAAAGTTCGGTTTCTAGTGGAGAAACAAGGCTCTGATTATCTTCTCAAAGAGTTAGTTAAAAGAGAGGATAAGCAATGATAGGTGCAATCATCCGATGGTCTATCAATAATCGCTTTTTGGTATTGGTAGCGACTTTTGCTCTAGTCTTTGGTGGATTATATAGCGTAAAAAATACACCAGTTGACGCTCTCCCTGATCTATCAGATGTACAAGTGATCATAAAAACAAGTTACCCGGGTCAGGCACCCCAAGTGGTGGAAGACCAAGTCACGTATCCGCTGACAACGGCAATGCTTGCCGTTCCTGGTGCTGAAACTGTTCGTGGATATTCGTTCTTTGGTGATTCTTATGTGTATATCATTTTTAATGATGATACAGATATGTACTGGGCTCGCTCGCGAGTACTTGAGTACTTGAGTCAAGTAGCGCCAAACCTTCCTCCAAGCGCCAAGCCAACCCTTGGTCCAGATGCGACAGGTGTGGGCTGGATTTATAATTATGTATTGCAAGATAAAACTGGAAAGCACGACCTTGCAGAACTTCGCAGCTTACAAGATTGGTTCTTGAAATATGAGCTACAAACTGTTGATGGAGTGTCTGAAGTTGCGACTGTTGGCGGTATGGTTAAACAGTACCAAGTACAAATTGATCCGGCTAAATTACGTGCATATGACCTTACCTTACAACAGGTCAATATGGCTATTCAAAATGGTAACCAAGAAAGTGGAGCATCTGTAGTAGAAGTTGCAGAAGCTGAACATATGGTACGAACAACTGGTTACCTGTCTAGTATTGATGACATTAAAGCGCTTCCTCTCAAAGTAAGTAAAAAGGGGGCTCCTCTATTATTAGGTGATGTGGCTGATATTGATCTCGGACCTCAGATGAGACGAGGAATCTCTGAGTTAAATGGTGAAGGTGAAGCCGTAGGTGGCGTAATTGTTATGCGTTTTGGAGAAAACGCGAGCGAAGTGATCAGTGATGTTAAGGATAAACTAAGCGAACTTCAGCGTAGCTTGCCGGATGGGGTTGAGATAGTTGCTACTTACGACCGATCTACGTTAATCAATGCAGCGGTTGAGAACCTTTGGAAAAAGCTCGCTGAAGAGTTCATTGTTGTCGCTATTGTATGTGCGCTGTTCCTATTCCATATACGATCTTCGCTAGTTATCGCATTGAGCCTTCCGGTCGGTATTCTAGGGGCCTTTATTGTCATGCACTGGCAAGGCATCAACGCCAATATTATGTCGTTGGGTGGTATCGCGATCGCAATAGGTGCAATGGTAGACGGTGCTATCGTTATGATAGAAAACGTACATAAACACATTGAGCGGACGCCATTGACTGACAAGAACCGATGGCAAGTTATTGGAGATGCGGCGCAGGAGGTTGGTGCACCGTTATTCTTCTCGCTACTGATCATCACGCTGAGTTTTGTCCCTGTATTCGCATTGGAAGGTCAAGAAGGCAAGATGTTCTCACCACTTGCGTTTACTAAAACTTATGCAATGGCGGCAGCGGCAGGTCTTGCGATTACGTTGGTACCGGTTCTCATGGGGTACCTTATTCGAGGAAAAATATTACCAGAGAACAAAAATCCTATTAATAAAGGATTAATTGCTCTTTATAAGCCCTTACTGAATATCAGTCTTAAATACCCGAAAAGTATGATTGTATTGGCTATTGCTCTCATGGGGTCTGCTTACTATCCAACAACGAAGCTAGGTAGTGAGTTTATTCCTCCTCTTGATGAGGGTGATTTGATGTACATGCCAACCACCTATCCAGGTATTTCCATTGGTAAAGCACGAGAGTTACTTCAGCAAACAAACAAGCTAATTAAGACCGTACCTGAAGTGCAGACAACATGGGGTAAAGTCGGTCGTGCTGACACAGCAACAGACCCTGCTCCCTTAACTATGATTGAAACGGTCATTCAGCTTAAACCTCGAGATCAGTGGCGTGAGGGTGTGACAACTGAGTCGCTAAGAAAAGAGTTTGATGACTTAATTCAATTTCCTGGTTTAACTAACGCATGGGTGATGCCTATAAAAACACGCATCGACATGTTAGCAACGGGTATCAAAACTCCAATAGGTATCAAGATCGCAGGGAGTGACTTAGCTGAAATTGAGAAAATAGGTGCTCAACTAGAACCTATTCTTAACAATATTGCAGGCACTGCATCTGTATATGCAGAGCGTGTTGCCGGTGGTCGTTATGTCACTATTGATATCAATCGACCAGCAGCAGCTCGATACGGTCTTAACATCAAAGAGATACAACAAGTTGTTTCTACCGCAGTCGGGGGTATGAATGTTGGAGAAACCATTGAAGGTCTCGAGCGTTACCCAATTAATGTCCGCTATCCACAAGATTATCGTGATTCAGTCGTTAAGCTTCAGCAATTGCCATTGGTTACACCTAGTGGGGCTAGAATTGCTTTGGCTGATGTCGCTGATATTCGCTATGAAGATGGACCACCAATGATTAAAACAGAAAATGCTCGCCCAAATGGCTGGGTGTTTGTTGATATTGATGGCCGAGACCTAGGATCTTACGTTGAGGAGGCAAAACAGGCAGTTGCAGAGCAACTTGATATGCCAGCAGGCTATTCAATTGCATGGTCAGGTCAATATGAATACATGGAACGTGCGAAAGAACGCTTGGGTGTCGTTGTGCCGATTACAATTGCCATCATCATGCTACTGCTTTATTTCAGCTTCCGACGCGTAGGTGAGGTGATGATTATCATGCTGACTCTGCCTTTAGCGATGGTTGGTGGTTTGTGGCTCATGCATTACCTCGGTTACAACTTCTCAATCGCGGTAGGTGTTGGTTTTATTGCTCTAGCTGGGGTTGCTGTTGAGATTGGAGTCATCATGTTGGTGTACCTCAACCAATCATGGCATTACACAAAGCTGGACGCCAAAGAGCAAAGTAAATCCTTGAATGAACAAGATTTAAGTAACTCGATTCAAGAAGGTGCTGGCTTGCGTGTTCGTCCGGTAATGATGACGGTACTTACTGTGATTATCGGTTTGATCCCAATCATGTACGGTGAGGGGACTGGATCTGAGGTAATGCAGCGTATCGCTGCCCCAATGATTGGTGGCATGGCCTCAGCTCTCTTATTAACACTCCTTGTACTTCCAGCGATTTTCAAGCTTTGGAAAACACACGAACTTAAACACGGCTAAAACACCTTCGGGCTAAGAATGAACTTAGCCCGTCAAACTCATAAATGAATTACTAAGGAAAACAATATGAACATGAAAAAAACACTACTTGCCGCTCTTCTTTCGATTACAGCAACATCTGCAATGGCAGAAATAGACCACTCTAAAATGGATCATTCAAAGATGGATCACGGTAATATGAATCATGGTGATATGGACCATAGCAAAATGGATCACTCAATGATGTCTATGGAAGGGATGTCTGACGTTGGTATGCCAGCAACAGGTGCAAAGCCAGATAAAGTGGTCCATGTCTTGCTGGCAGATGACATGACAATCAAGTTCAAAAGAGAAGTACAAATTGAACCTAATGATGTAGTTCAATTTGTGGTTATGAATGTTGGCAAAATTGATCATGAATTCACTATTGGCTCAGCGAAAGAGCAACTTGAACACCGAGAAATGATGAAGAAGATGCCTCATCATATGCATGATTCTGGGAATGCAATTACAGTACAACCGGGTAAAGCTAAGCAGTTGATTTGGCACTTTCACGGTGATAGCAAGGTTGAATTTGCATGCAATATTCCAGGACATGCAGAAGCTGGCATGATTAAAAAGGTGAGCTTATAAGCAATAAAGGAATCTGATGATGCTAAAGCGTTCATTCATACTCGCGAGTATGTTTAGTGTGAGCTTATTCTCTTATGCTTCAGAAGACTCAATTTCGGTCGGTGAATCCACTTTTCGTACTGTAGGTGGATATGGATGTATTGCTTGTCATGGACTTTACGGACAAGGTGGGGGCAATGTCGGCGGAAATGTTAGGGGGAGCACTCTTGCAGACTTGGAATATAGCCTAAAGCATGAAAACACAATGAAGCTCCTAGGTGACGTATTGAGTCACCAAGATAAGGTAAATCTAGCGAATTACTTGGAATACCTTGGTGCGTTTCAATTAGTAGATTGGATTTATGAAGACTTTGAAGGTTCAAAGTTTTTTTTCTCAATAATGAATGGTGCAAAGAGCCAATTGATAGTGTTCAATAAAACTTTTGAGCCAATGTCGATTGATCTTTCTTCTTTGGCTGGTGAGCATTTAATTTTGCGTGTTGAGCCTTACGAGACTCAGCTATTTGAATGGCTCCCCGAGAAAGGTGTCTATGAGCTGAACTATGGTAATGAAATCATAAACATTGATGTAAAATAGAACTTAGTTAGGTAATTATTATGAATAACAAATTGAGAATTATTGCGTTTTCCTCTCTACTTTTTAGTTTTAATGTACTTGCTAAGCCAGTAATTGAGCTATACAAATCTCCTACGTGTGGTTGCTGTAAAGAATGGGCTGCAATTATGGAGAAGAAAGGCTACGAAGTTAATGTTAACCCTGCTCGTGATTGGAGTGATGTCAAGCAAGAGTTTGGTATGCCTAATCAACTTATGTCCTGCCATACAGCTGTCATTGATGGGTATATGATTGAAGGGCATGTTCCTGAGTCTGATATCAAGCGCTTGCTGGAGGAGAGACCCGAAAATATTTCAGGACTTGCCGCTCCCGGTATGCCGCAGCATTCGCCGGGAATGGCACGACCGGGGCAGGAGTACAAAGACTTTAACGTTGTGTCTTTTGATAAGACAGGTCAAATGAAACTATACAGTAAGTATTAAAGGACTTAGTTTCTACTATGCTCTTGGATCAGGCTCTTTCTTCGATATAGGGAAAGAGCCTTTTTCATGCAATCTCGCAACTCAGTATGTTCACCAACACAAGCGACTTTAATAATTTGTTTTTATTAGATAGGTACACATATTACAACTATGCTTTTCGAACAGCTGACTTGAGTGTGGTAATTTTACAACCTTGAACTTAAGTTGTTGTTCAAATTTGCAGACTTTCGATACAGTTTTATGCGAACTTGTGTTGCAAATAGTATTTTAACTCTTTGAGAGTTGGTTCGCGTTATGAAGACTTATGTTGCAAGCATCACTTTAAAAAAGCCGCTCTTCATGAGCGGCTTTTTGCTTTTCTGGCCCCTTCCAATTCACCTCTGTTTCTCCTCATCTCTTTGGTTAGAAATTGTTTTCTCTCGCTTTGCAGGCTTGGTATTCCTTGATAGCTTGAGTAATATGAACCGAACCCCCTTAGTTTTTATGGAATTATGACTGAGTTATTTGAGCAAAAAAATCTGCAGCCGCTGTACATTCAAGTCGCGGGAGAGTTAAAGCGCGAGATTGATAAAGGCACTTACCCTGCGGGCAGTAAGCTACCTTCTGAAAATCAGCTGGTTGATCTGTTGAAAGTCAGCCGAGTTACGGTGCGTAAAGCGTTGCAGCAGCTCAATGATGGCGGTTATATCTTTTCAGAGAAGGGCAAAGGCAGTTTTGTTAAATCCAATAAGCTGCGTCATGACTTCTTATCTATGTCTGGTTTGGCGCAAGAGGCGGCAGGTGCGGGTCTGGAAGCGACCAATATTGTCGATGCCTTTGAGGTGCAGCCTGCAGATGAGCTTGTCGCTCAAAAACTCAATATCTCTGCTGGTGAGCCGGTTAATTTTGCTCGTCGTTTAAGGCTAGTTAACGACCAAGTCGTCTCATTTGAAGAGTTCTACATCCCACGAGTACTACTTCCCAACCTAACAAAAGACGATCTCAAGGGATCAAAGTTCGAATATTTGAGTCGTCACGGTATTGAGATGGTCAAGACGCAACAAAAGTTATTACCGGCGTTGCCTGATGTGACAGTTCAGCAATTTTTAGATGTTGGAGAGCTTGATCCCATCTTGATCAACCAATCTCAGAACTACTATGAAGAGCAGAAAATATACGAGTACTCAACGGTTTACTATAAATCTAGTCTGTATGATTTTGAGATAACCGCACGAGTTTAGAGAGTGTCGAATAGCCCACGTTTGTGGGCTATTTTTTTATCTATAGGTTTTTGAATGTAAGCAATCTTATGCATTTCAGGTAAACAACAAGTGTGACGAATAACAAAAAACGACAACGAAAAATACAACCTGTATCTAACTT
>NZ_JAHGAN010000044.1:0-65959 GCF_030248625.1 Vibrio sp. D420a
ATACGAGATACGAGAAGCTTGCGCTATTAGTGAGATAGCGCAAGCATTTACAAACTTTAGACCTTAGCGCTCGAGAATCACAAACTCCATATCGTGCTTGTTCTTGTCATCTGCCTTAAATGTTTCTGAATAGCTTTGCGTCCAACCCTCTCCCCAATCCGGGAATTGAGTATCGCCATCGACAGCTAAATCAATATGAGTGAGATACAGTTTATCTGCTTTTGGTAAGCAATGCGCATAGATAGAGCCACCACCAATGATCATCACCTC
Organism: Vibrio sp. D420a; assembly: GCF_030248625.1. Taxonomy (NCBI): domain Bacteria; kingdom Pseudomonadati; phylum Pseudomonadota; class Gammaproteobacteria; order Vibrionales; family Vibrionaceae; genus Vibrio; species Vibrio sp. D420a. Next base: position 271 of record NZ_JAHGAN010000044.1, read on the forward strand.
TTCAACATCACCGACCAACTCCAAAGCTTGCTCAACAGAAGTCGCCATAGTGACACCATCAATTTTCAAGGTTTCATCACGGCTCACCACGATGTTCAAGCGGCCAGGTAACGGACGGCCAATAGAGTCATAAGTTTTACGTCCCATCACAATCGGTTTACCCATTGTCGAACGTTTAAACCACGCAAAGTCAGCGGGAAGGTGCCAAGGCATTTGATTGTCTTTACCAATAACACGATTGTCTGCCATTGCCGCTATCATACTGATGATCATATCTACTGAGGTCCTACTCTGAATTGGGTTAATGTTTGCTAAACGATAGGTCTACGGCGGTAGAATAACAGCCCTGGCACTGCTAAGCCAATCGCTAACCCCGCGATTATGAACATCGCTTTGAGGAAGTTCTCCATCAACATAGCCACTAGCTCAGGCGTATAGCCCATATTGTTAATCTCAACCATGGCAATCATCGCCTTAAAAGCAAAGACACCCGGAACCATTGGGATGAGAGCTGCGACCGTAAACACCTTAGGGTGGGCCAGCAGTTTATGCGACCAGTGGACACCTATCATGCCGACAAGGGTTGCAGCAAAGAAGGTCGCCCACTCGATAGGAACACCGAAGTGCATCATTAAATAGCGACTCCCGTGACCAATGGCTCCACCCAGCGCGCAGTAAACAAGTGCTCGCTGCGGAACATTGAATACTAGCGCAAAACCAACGGCAGGAATGGCCGCAAAAAACATATCATTAGCTAAACCAAATAATAACTCTAACATTATCCAGCCCACCCCCATACACCAGACAAGCTCATTGCAGCTACAATGCCAAGGCTGGTCGCCAGCGTCAGTAAACTCGCCATAGTAAAGCGGGCAAGTCCCATATTGATGTGACCTTTAAGCATATCTGCAACTGAGTTAATCAAAGGAAAGCCGGGTACCAGCATCAATACCGAAGAAGCCATGACGATAGTTGGTTGGCCACCGATATCAAACAACACAGCTTGAGCGGAAATAGCCGTGGTCACGAAGGCCGTAACGGCAAAATTCAGAAGAGGGTTAAAGTGTCGATGACCGATCTCTTGGCGAACAATCATTCCGCAAGCAGACGCGATAAAAGTCATCATAAATACATGCCAATCGCCCCCAGCTAAACGGCTGAATGAAGCACAAGATAACCCTATCATCACCACGACCAACCAGCGATTATAGCGCTCGGGGCTGATTTCATTAATCTTTCTCTGGGCTAAGTCAGAATCCAGAATTCCTTTTTCCATCATGATGCAGATACGCTGGATATCTGTGATCACCCGCATATTGATACCACGATCAGCACAGCTTCGAGTGGTGGTGATACAGTGGTCACCCATGACTGTCGTGACCACCAACGCATTGGCGGACAGAGCAACTTCCACCTCATCAACACCACACGCAATGCCTATGCGACGCATGATGTCTCCCACTAAGGTGCTCTCGGCACCGTGTGCTAATAACATTTGTCCAGATTGAGCGACCAATCGAGATATCGCTCGTTGTTTTGATGCCATGATTTCCTTCCCATTGGCGTTAATACTTAAGAGGTAAATTTTGCCTGATTCATCATCATCGATTCATGATTTAGATACAAAAAAACCGCAATATTAATTGCGGTTTTTATCTAATCGACTCAATTAGTCACGAACGTAGATAACGTGACCGTCATCTTCTTCGTCGTCCCAATCATCCCAATCGTCGTCAGTCACGACATCTTTGCCGCTCATCGCGTCTTTGTGGTAATCATCCCACATGAAGTCGACTTTCTCTTCTTCAGTCACCTCTTCCTCTTCACGAGGTAGATTTTCCATGAAGTCAGCTAGCTTGTAACAAAGCTCTTTGGTACCTAGCTTGTTCACAGCAGAGATTTGGAAGTACTCGCCTTCCCAACCCAGAGCATCAATAATCTCTTGGATCTTCTCTTGTGCTTCTTCTTCAGGCATTAGATCAACTTTATTAAACACTAACCAACGAGGCTTTTGAGCCACTTTTTCGCTGTACTGTTCAAGCTCGTCGATGATCGTCAATGCATTCTGAATTGGATCCGATTGATCAATTGGCATGATATCGATCATGTGCAGTAGCACACGACAACGCTCAAGGTGCTTCAAGAAACGAATACCAAGACCAGCACCATCCGCTGCACCCTCAATTAGACCAGGGATATCGGCAACCACGAAGCTCTTCTCAGGAACCACACTCACTACACCCAGACTTGGGATAAGTGTTGTAAATGGGTAATCCGCCACTTTTGGTTTCGCTGCAGAAACAGAACGAATGAAGGTAGACTTACCTGCATTTGGTAGACCTAGCATACCTACATCAGCAAGCAGAAGTAGTTCTAGACGAAGTTCACGAACCTCACCCTTAGTACCCATGGTCTTTTGACGAGGAGCTCGGTTAACAGACGATTTAAAACGTGTGTTACCAAGACCGTGCCAACCACCTTTAGCTACCATTACTTTTTTGCCGTGCTCAGCAACTTCAGCCACGATTTCATTGGTGTGGATATCAACGGCACGAGTACCTACCGGCACTTTCAATGTGATGTCTTTACCACGCTTACCGGTACAGTTACCACCGCGGCCATTCTCACCACGCTCTGCATTGTAAAAACGTTGGAAACGGTAATCGATCAGTGTGTTCAGGTTTTCATCCGCTTGGATATAAACATCACCACCGTCACCGCCATCACCGCCGTCTGGGCCGCCTTTAGCTACGAATTTCTCGCGCCAAAAACTTACTGTACCATTACCACCATCACCGGCTTCTACTTTTACTACCGCTTCATCAACGAATTTCATTTTTAACTCCGCACTTTGCGTTGCGTACCACTCATTAAAGAATGATATAAATTCTAGCAGATCCGTATTTAGATCGATCACCTAAGATCTAGGGTCTATCTGCAACTAAGGAACAAATAAGGAGGGGTTCTTTGCTGTACACGTAACAAGAGCGCCTGCTTTTTTATTCTCGCTTTAATTTTTAATCTCACTATAAATAAAAAACCCCGCCTAACGGCAGGGCTTTTAAATTCATCTTGAGACTGAGAAATTACTCAGAATCGATGCTAACGAATTTACGGTTTTTAGGACCTTTCACTTCGAATTTCACTTTACCTTCAGTAAGAGCGAAAAGAGTGTGGTCTTTACCGATACCTACGTTAGTACCAGCGTGGAACTTAGTACCACGTTGACGAACGATGATGTTACCTGCAAGAACAGATTCACCACCGAAACGCTTTACACCAAGACGTTTGCTTTCTGAATCGCGGCCGTTACGAGTAGAACCGCCAGCTTTTTTGTGTGCCATTGTTAAACTCTCCTATAACTTAAGCGTTAATGCCAGTGATTTTCACTTCAGTGAACCACTGACGGTGGCCAGCTTGCTTACGAGAGTGCTTACGACGACGGAACTTAACGATTTTAACTTTATCGCCACGACCGTGTTGTACTACTTCCGCAGTAACCTTACCACCTTCAACAAGAGGTGCACCAACAGTGATTTCTTCACCGTTAGCAACAAGAAGAACTTTATCAAATTCAACAGTTGCACCAGTTTCAACGTCTAATTTCTCTAAACGAAGAGTTTGACCTTCGCTTACACGGTGTTGTTTACCACCAGATTGGAAAACAGCGTACATATTTTACTCCGCTTTTTCCGCACAGCCTCATTTGGGTGTGCGCTAAACTAATCATCAATAGGGCGCAGATTCTACAGAGAAGATACGCCTTTGACAAGCCATATTTTTAAAAAATTGGCGAAAACCTGTTCGCCAAAGAAAAGTGCGGCAATCATGCCCTTAAGCGATGTATTAATCAACGTTTTTTAGTGTATTATTCAACAATTAATACAACGTATAAGCCTTACAGGGTCTAACTTTAGCCGGATGAACAATGGATTTTAAAGCTATCCAAGCGCTTACTGCCAATGATATGGCAAAAGTGAATGAAACAATTCAAGCCCAACTTAATTCTGACGTAAGTTTAATCAACCAACTTGGTTTCTATATCGTGAGCGGTGGCGGCAAGCGCCTTCGCCCTTTGCTTGCTCTTTTATCAGCTCGTGCTCTTGGCTATCAAGGTGAAGCTCATATCACCTCTGCAGCCTTTATCGAATTCATCCATACAGCAACGTTATTGCATGATGACGTGGTAGATGAATCGGACATGCGTCGCGGTAAAGCAACGGCGAATGCAGCCTTTGGTAATGCAGCCAGCGTTCTAGTTGGCGACTTTATTTACACTCGTTCATTCCAAATGATGACAAAGCTAGGATCACTAAGGATCCTTGAACTAATGAGTGAAGCGGTAAATGTGATCGCGGAAGGTGAAGTTCAGCAATTAATGAACTGCAACGATCCAAACACCACTGAAGAAAGCTACATGCAGGTGATCTACTCGAAAACTGCACGTCTGTTTGAAGCAGCGACACAAATTGGCGCAATCCTGACTGAATCGTCACCTGAAGTCGAAACGGCAATGCAGAACTACGGTAAATACCTTGGTACTGCTTTCCAGTTGATTGACGATGTTATGGATTACACCGCTGATGGTAAAGAGATGGGTAAGAACGTGGGTGATGACCTTGCAGAAGGTAAGCCAACTCTGCCTCTGCTTTACGCCATGCACAACGGTACACCAGAACAAGCAAGTATGATTCGCGAAGCGATTGAGCACTCTAACGGCATGGAGAAGCTTGACGATATTCTTGCAGCGATGAAAGCGACAGGATCTCTAGAGTACACCACGCAGAAGGCTTACGAAGAGGCTGACAAAGCGATTGCAGAGTTATCTGTACTTCCAGATTCAGAATACAAGCAAGCACTGACAACACTGGCGCACCTAGCTGTAAAACGCAGCAAGTAGTCATTAAGTGCAACTGGCAATTCGTCAGATAAACAAAAAAAGAGCCGTAGAGGCTCTTTTTTAGTTTGTGGGCGCTTAGTAACGGCTAGACTCTAATGAGAGCGGGAGTTGTGCGTCAATCGCCTCTAGCTCCTCAAGAGGTACCGCATATTGCTCATGGGTGTGATAGGACTCAACCAAAGCGGTTTGCTCTTGCTCATCAATCACTAACACCTTTCCCAAGCTCCCCAAATACTCGACATGCATCCCTTTTTGTACTCGACTCATACCCTACCCTCGGTTTTCTATTTCAACGAGGAATACGAGCCTTTAGCAAACAAAGATCAAAAGCCGAGATCAAAAAAGCCGCTCATCAGAACGGCTTTTGAATTCAAACAATCTAAATGCGCTTATTTAGCAAATTCAACACCGATTTCGATGTCGCCATTTAGCGTTTCTAGCATGCTGTCTAGTGCATTGCGCTCGAAGTCACTTAGCTCACCGTAGCTTAGGATAGCTTCTGCGCCTTCTTTACCAAGTTTCACAGGCTGAGCGAAGAATGGTGCGTGCTCGCCTTCACCTTCAACGTATGCACACTCGATTACGCCTTCTTCACCTTGAAGTGCTTTAACAAGAGCTAGACCGAAGCGACAAGCTGCTTGGCCCATAGATAGAGTTGCACTACCGCCGCCCGCTTTCGCTTCTACTACTTCAGTACCTGCGTTTTGGATACGTGTAGTCAGTGCTGCGATCTCTTCATCAGTAAACTCTACACCTTCTACTTGTGAAAGTAGTGGAAGAATCGTTACACCAGAGTGACCACCGATAACTGGTACACGGATGTCGCCTGGATCTTTGTCTTTTAGCTCAGCAACAAATGTTTCAGAACGAATAACATCTAGAGTAGTCACACCGAATAGGCGACGCTTGTCGTAAACGCCCGCTTTCTTAAGAACTTCAGCAGCGATTGGCACAGTCGTGTTTACTGGGTTAGTGATGATACCAACACAAGCTTTTGGACATACAACCGCGATTTTTTCAGCTAGAGACTTAACAATACCCGCGTTTACATTGAAAAGATCCGCACGATCCATACCTGGCTTACGTGCAACACCCGCAGAGATAAGAACCACATCAGCGCCTTCTAGTGCTGGCGTTGGATCTTCACCCGCGTAGCCTTTGATCGAAACTGGCGTTGGGATATGGCTAAGGTCCGCAGCAACACCTGGTGTTACTGGAGCGATATCGTAAAGAGCAAGATCAGAACCTGCAGGTAGGCGGTTCTTAAGTAATAGGGCTAGGGCTTGACCGATGCCACCAGCGGCACCAATAACAGCTACTTTCATTGTTATTCTCCTTGAGAGATTTTCTCTTATAAGTTCTTAGTAGGGTGATTTGTGAGCTAATTTAAGTTCAAAAACTATAATAATCACAAAGTGATTACAATCAATTAACGCCAGCTTTGCGACCTCGCGCAAGTCAATAAAACCGTGCTACACAGCGAGTTTGTATTATGTGAATAATTCACTGAAATAACAAAGCAAATCGTCATTAATAGCATATTATTCCATTTAATATTTACAGTGATATGACTAACAAATTGTCTGGATATTTTGGCTAAAACTGAATATGTATGCGAGAATATGCAGATAGATTTGTTAAGAAATAAGAAGACATATGCGCAATACCGAAAAACAAGACAACTTAGTTCGCGCTTTTAAAGCTTTACTAAAAGAAGAGCGCTTTGGCTCTCAAGGTGAGATTGTCGACGCACTCAAGCACGAAGGCTTTGAGAGTATCAACCAATCGAAAGTCTCGCGTATGTTAACTAAGTTCGGTGCTGTTCGAACTCGTAATGCAAAAATGGAGATGGTTTACTGTCTTCCAGCAGAATTAGGCGTTCCTACAGTTTCTAGCTCGCTCAGAGAGTTAGTACTAGATATTGACCACAACAATGCGTTGGTTGTTATCCACACAGGCCCTGGTGCTGCACAGTTGATCGCTCGCCTATTAGACTCTCTAGGTAAGTCTGAAGGCATCCTAGGCGTGGTGGCTGGCGATGATACTATCTTTATCACCCCAACTCTGGCAGTCACAACCAAGCAGCTATTTGAGTCTGTATGTGAACTGTTTGAATACGCTGGATAATGTCTGAAGTTTCATAAACATTACCCATACGAATGGATCATGAATACCTATCAAGTTCGTGATCCACCTCACATCCTGAAATATCCATCTTTAACCACTCAAAACCACATAACTATTTGATTTTAAAAAATCTAGTTGCAAATAAAACGTTATATTAGTGCATCAATATTTAGATTTTTTCGCTATAAGTTTTAACATTCGAGTAATTTACTGCCAATTTTTTGATATTATTCAGCCACTTTTTCATCACATGGATTGAAAAAGGTGCCGTTTCCAAAGAGGAAACTCCAGAAGCAACTACACTTGTTTCAGGGTTAATAATGAATAAAGGAAGGGAAATTCATGGCATTTACCAAACTTCTTAAAGTTGGTGCGATTGCAGCTGCTGTAATGGGCGCTGGCGCAGCTAACGCTCAAGAGTTCATCACAATCGGTACTGGTTCTGTAACGGGTGTTTACTACCCTACAGGTGGTGCGATTTGTAAACTAGTGAACAAAGGCCGCAAAGACCACAACATCCGTTGTTCAGTAGAATCGACTGGTGGTTCAATCTACAACGTTAACACTATCCGTGCTGGTGAACTGGATTTCGGTGTTGTTCAATCGGACTGGCAATACCACGGTTACAACGGTACAAGTAAGTTCAAAGATCAAGGCGAGTACAAAAAACTACGCGCTATGTTCTCTCTACACACAGAACCGTTCAACATCATTGCTCGCACAGACTCAGGCATCAATGGCGTAGCTGACCTAGCAGGTAAGCGCGTAAACATTGGTAACCCAGGTTCTGGTGACCGTGCAACTATGGGTGTTGTAATGGACGCTATGGGTTGGACTAACGACAGCTTCAAGCTAGCGTCTGAGCTAAAAGGTTCTGAGCGTTCTCAAGCACTCTGTGATAACAAGATTGATGCATTCATCTACATGGTTGGTCACCCGAACGGTTCAATCAAAGAAGCAACAACATCTTGTGACGCTAAGCTAGTATCTGCAACTGGTCCTCAAATCGACAAGATCGTTGCTGAGAACCCATACTACGCATACAGCACAGTACCTGCAGGTATGTACCGCGGTACAGATGCTGACGTAAACAGCTTCGGTGTAGCAGCGACTATGGTAACAACGACTGACGTATCAGACGATGTTGCTTACAACGTTGCAAAAGCAGTATTTGAAAACTTTGACACGTTCAAACGTCTTCACCCTGCATTTGCAAACCTGAAGAAAGAGGACATGGTACAAGCTGGTCTTTCTATCCCTCTACACCCAGGTGCTGAAAAATACTACAAAGAAGTGGGTCTTCTGAAGTAATCCATCTTCAAACCTACTCTATCCAATAAGGAGGCGAGCCCTCCTTATTGGCTTTTCACGCTTTATAAAAAGAACCTAAGTGAAAAGAGACAAACTTTTAAGTCTCTCCAAATTGGAGAACTTACCTTCGTATCAAGCCTAAGACACAGTCGATCAAAAACGCATTTTCTTGTCAGTTCACTACACTAGATAGGAAGAAAAATTACGTATCGCTGTGACATGCGAAAAGGCTAGACCATCAATAATAAGGATAAAGTACATGACGCAGACAACATCACCGTCTTCTGATGTGCAAGAAATGGTGGCACAATCAGACACTGGAGCACGTAGCCCGAGCGGCATGCAAGGTCGTATTCTATGGTTTGTGCCGCTATGTTGGTCATTGTTCCAACTTTGGTATGCATCTCCGCTACCGTTTATTTTTGACTTCGCTGTATTGAACGATACTCAAGCGCGTGCTATCCACCTCACGTTTGCTATCTTTCTTGCATTTACTGCTTACCCAGCACTAAAGAATTCTCCTCGCGACTATATACCAGCTCTTGATTGGGTATTGGCGCTTGCTGGTAGTTTCTCTGCTGCTTATATCTACATTTTCTATACGGAACTGGCTGGCCGTTCAGGCGCTCCGACGACTTTTGATATTGTGGCAGCGGTAACCGGTATGGTACTGCTACTAGAAGCGACACGACGTGCACTTGGCCCACCACTTATGGTGGTTGCAGCTGTATTCCTGCTGTATACGTTCGGCGGCCCATACATGCCAGACGTGATTGCACACAAAGGTGCAAGTCTTAACAAAGCAATGTCGCACCTATGGCTAACGACTGAAGGTGTATTTGGTGTTGCTCTGGGTGTTTCTACCTCATTCGTATTCTTGTTCGTACTATTTGGTGCGATGCTAGAGCGTGCGGGTGCAGGTGCTTACTTCATCAAAGTTGCATTCTCACTGCTTGGTCACATGAAAGGCGGCCCTGCAAAAGCTGCTGTTGTGGCTTCGGGCCTATCTGGTCTTGTGTCTGGCTCGTCGATTGCTAACGTAGTAACCACAGGTACCTTCACGATTCCATTGATGAAGCGTGTTGGCTTCCCTGGTACTAAAGCAGGTGCTGTAGAAGTAGCGGCTTCAACCAATGGTCAACTGACTCCGCCAATCATGGGTGCAGCTGCATTCTTAATGGTGGAATACGTTGGTATCTCTTACGTTGAGGTTATCAAAGCGGCACTACTACCAGCACTTATCTCTTACATCGCTCTGATTTACATCGTTCACTTAGAAGCGTGTAAAGCGGGCATGACAGGTCTTCCTCGTCGTCACACACCAACTGTGGTTCAAAGCCTACTGTCGTTCACTGGCACAATTTTAGGTCTATGTATTATCAGTGCTGTGGTTTACTACGGTGTTGGTTGGACGAAAGATGTGTTTGGTGCGGCTGCGACACCTATCGTAACAGTAGCCCTACTTCTCTCTTACCTTGGTTTGGTTCGCATCTCAGCAAAATACGCTGAAGAGGGCGGTATCGAAATCGACGAGAACCTAACGGAAGTACCGGATCCAGGTCCAACCATCAAGTCAGGTCTACACTACCTATTGCCTATCGTGGTTCTAGTATGGTGTCTGACGGTTGAGCGCTTCTCTCCAGGTCTATCAGCATTCTGGGCAACTGTGTTTATGATCTTCATCTTGGTGACTCAACGTCCATTGATAGCGATGATGAACAAGTCTGACGATCTTGCTGCTCAAACAAAAGAAGGCTTTATCGATCTAGCGGAAGCATTGGTTTCAGGCGCGCGTAACATGATCGGTATCGGTGTTGCGACGGCCGCAGCTGGAACAGTGGTAGGTGTGGTAACACTTACTGGTATCGGTCTGGTTATGACTGACTTCGTTGAGTTTATCTCAGGTGGTAGCATCCTACTTATGCTGCTGTTTACTGCGGTAATTAGCTTGATTCTAGGTATGGGTCTGCCAACAACAGCGAACTACATTGTTGTTTCGACGCTAATGGCGCCGGTAATCGTAACTCTAGGTGCGGCACACGGCCTGATCATTCCATTGATTGCGGTTCACCTGTTCGTGTTCTACTTCGGTATCCTAGCCGATGATACACCGCCAGTTGGCCTAGCAGCCTTTGCAGCCGCAGCGATTGCTAAGTCAGATCCAATCCGTACTGGTATTCAAGGCTTTACCTACGATATCCGTACTGCGATCTTGCCGTTCATGTTCATCTTCAATACCCAACTACTATTGATGGGCATTGATTCATGGTGGCATTTAGCGCTGACGATCTTCTCATCGGTAGCAGCGATGTTGATCTTCTCTGCAGCGACGCAAGGTTGGTGGTTCACTAAGAACAAATGGTGGGAAACGGTACTCTTACTTGTGCTTACCTTCTCTTTCTTCCGTCCGGGTTTCTGGTGGGACATGATCTACCCAGCGAAAGTTCTTTCACCTGGTGTTGAGATTGCGCAAGTTACTGAGCAGCTAAATGTAGGACAATCTATCGAACTAAGAGTCGGTGGTGAGAACCTAGAAGGCGATTACTCAGAGAAGACGGTTCGTTTGCCATTTGATGACAAGGCAGCAACTGCTGAAGAGCGTATCTCATCAATGGGTCTTATGCTAACCGAAGCTGACGGCAAGATGATTGTCGACATGGTTGAGTTTGGCAGCCCTGCTGAAGCGGCTGGTATCGATTTTGACTGGGAAATTAAGTCCATCATTCAAGATGCTGACCGACCAATGAAAGAGTGGGTATTTGTTCCGACTCTACTGATCCTCATTGGCTTAGGTATGAACCAAAGAAGACGTGCTCGTAAGGATGAGATTAGCGCGTAACAATGGGAAGTGAGAGTGCTCCAAACACTTTCACTTCTGTATTACACGGAAAGGATAGTACGGCGCCTAGACTCGCTCAGCGCCGCTAAACCAAAGAGACAAAAACATGTACAGACAAATCCTTGTTCCAGTTGATCTTAACGACAAAGGCTTTTCAGACAAAGCCGTTGAACTTGCAGTATGGCACGCTAAAAACAGCAATGCAGAGATTCACCTTTTGAACGTTCTGCCTGGTATTCACATGTCTATGGTTGCGTCTTACTTCCCGAAAGATGCAGCAAACCAAATGAAGCAAGACGTAAAGCGTCAGCTTCAAGAGTTTGCAGACAAGTACATCGATGACGAAGTGATCTACAAAGTACATGTGGCCGAAGGCAAAACCTACTCGACCATTCTAGATCATGCAGAGAAGCTAGGCGCAGACCTTATCGTTATGCCAAGCCATAAGCGCTCTAAGATTGATAAAGTGGTTCTAGGCTCTGTAGCAAGCAAAGTTGTACAGAACTCACCAATCAACGTTTTGGTTGTAAAGCCACAAGGCTAAATTTATATCGCTCTAAAACATAAAAGGTTGGCGTTTATGCCAACCTTTTTTTATTGGGTGAGATTCAGCAATTTGAGACTACGTCACTAGATTTTGAGCAGACCCGGCTGCAAACGCGTCAATGTTATCCATTAGAATATCCGCCAGCTTCTGTATTGCACTATCACTACCCCACGCCACATGAGGTGTTAGAAGAAGATTGGGTAAATCGCTATTTGCTAACAAAGGGTTAGACTTATCCGCTGGTTCGGCAGTGAATACGTCAACACCCGCACCAGCAATCTCGCCACTGCGCAGCGCATCAACTAACGCGACTTCATCCACCAGCCCACCGCGCCCGGCATTTATCAGCACACAATTAGGCTTCATCATCTGAAATTCTGCGCGAGAGATGAGGTTCTCCGTCTGAGTCGTTAACGGGCAGTGTAAGCTGATTGCATCCGCGGTTCTAAGCACTTCCTCAAAAGGCATGTAACCCTCTCGGCAACTGCTCGCTCCCTTGCGTTCAGCAAACACCACCTGCATTCCAATCGCTTTAGCCAGAACTGCGGTCGCTTGGCCTAAGCTGCCGCTACCAAAGATACCTAAAGTGCTGCCAGCAATATCTTGGATTGGGTGAGTAAAAAAGCAGAACTGCTTATCGCGCTGCCACACATCACGCTCGATATCTTGGTGGTAGCCCTTAAGGTTACGCTTTAAGGCAAACAGCATTGCAATCACATGTTCGGGAACGGACTGAGTCGCGTACCCCTGAATGTTGCTGACCAAAATACCGTTACTTTGACAGTACTCTAGGTCAATGTTGTTTACGCCAGTGGCAGAGACAGCAATAAAACGCAGTCTAGAGGCGGATAATAGATTAGACGCATTCAGCACCACTTTATTCGTGATAACAATCTCTGCATCGGCTATTCGCTTGGCGACTTGGTTTGGCTGAGTGAAGTCGTACTCAACCCACTCATGTTCAAAGCCCAACGCTTTTAAAGAAATCTGGGACGGAATGGTTGCCCTATCGAGGAACACCACCTTAGGTTTGCTCATTGTTCTTCCTTGTTTCAACATTCGTCTACCAGACCATTCTAACCTTTCAGCTTTTTATAGTCTGGTAACTCAGACTCAATATCAAAATGTTGAGTTATCTGTGGCTTGGCCTTTAGGTAAAAGTCACAAGGGACAAAAGCGGTAAACAGTTGGTTATTGGCAGGATGATAAAAGCTGAGCTCACATGCATGAAGCTCTAATCGTTGCGAGTAACTGAGTGCCGGCTCCGTTGAGTAGAACTCGTCTCCAACAATCGGGTGACCCAGTGCCATAGTATGAACACGCAACTGATGAGAGCGCCCAGTGATCGGTAACAAACGTAACAGCGTCGTATGTTCCTCATACAGCGCTACTTGATAGCGAGTCTGTGAAGGCTTTCCGTGTTCAAAGCACACTTTCTGACGAGGCCTATTTGGCCAATCGCAAATCAAAGGCAGGTCGACTTCTCCCTCTATTAACTCTACTTTCCCCCATACTCGAGCGTAATAAAGCTTATGAGTTAATCGATACTGAAACTGCTTCTTTAAATGACGCTCAGCCTCTTTATGTTTAGCAAACAACATTAGCCCTGAGGTAGACATATCCAAGCGATGCACGGCTTGCGCTTGTGGGTAAGCCTCTACGACTCGACTCCACATACTGTCATAGTGTTGTGGCTCTCGACCGGGGACCGACAGCAACCCTGACGGCTTGTTGACCACTAAGATATCTGCGTCTTCAAACACAACCTCAATCCAAGGATCTGTCGGTGGCTTGTACTCAATTAAAGCCATAGTGTGCCTTCTGTTGTGCCGCCATCATTTAATCTACCTATTTAAAAGCGTGCCTATGGACGACAGGATAAAAGTAGGGCCTTCATAAAGAAGGCCCCAATCGATACTTTTCAGTTCAACGAATTAGTTGTGCGAAACGACAATCAAACGCAGAGAATCAAGCTGTACCTGCGCTTTGGCAATGTACCCCGTCAGCTCGTCAATTTGTGTCTCAATCACTTGCAGCTCTTCATCACGAATATTTGGGTTCACTGCTTTCAGTGCTTGCAGACGCTCTAGCTCGCCATTTAGGTTCGCCTGCATCTCTTTCTGAGCTTGCTCTCGAACTTCTTCCACTTTAGGTAGCACTTGCGCTTCACCAGCTTCAATCAGCTTATGGATATCCGCTTGCACCGAGTTCACTAGCTTGCTTGCTAAATGGCGGTTCACAGGGCTCAATTGACGGTTAAAGCCTTCAAATTCAACCTGCGAAGAGAGATCGTTACCACGACCGTCCATCATTAGACGAATCGGTGTCTTAGGCAAGAACTGGCTGATGCCGCTGCGCTTAGGCGCCTGTGCATCAACAAGGTAAACCAACTCTAGAAGAATCGTACCTACAGGTAGTGCTTTGTTCTTCAACAGTGACACAGCTGAAGTACCCACGCCTTCACTCAATAGCAGATCAATACCGCCTTGAATCATCGGGTGCTCCCAGCTGATGAAGTTCATATCTTCACGAGACAGCGCCGTATCACGGTCGAAGGTGATCGTTGCACCTTCGTATGGCAGACCTGGGTAGCTTGGAACCATCATGTGCTCAGATGGTGTTACTACCAGTGCGTTTTCACCCTTGTCATCTTGGTTAAGACCGATAGTGTCGAATAGGCTAAGTGCAAATGTCACCAAGTTGGTGTCGCCATCAGTAGAAGCAATTTTCTCTGCGATTTCAGTCGCTTTCTCACCACCGTTCGAGTGCATCTCAAGCAGTCGATCACGACCTTTCTCAAGATCTGCTTTAAGGCTCTGGTTGAGTTTCGCCGACTCTTCAATCACTTCATCTAACTGTTCAGTGTTGCCCGATGCTAGCATCTCAATCAGGTTTTCTGCGTACTTATCGTAAACGGTGCGACCGGTTGGACACGTCTCACCAAACGCATTCAATCCTTCATCAAACCAACGTGCAAGAATCGCTTGCGAGGTGCCTTTCAGGTATGGAACGTGGATATCGATATCACGCTGCTGACCGATACGATCAAGACGACCAATACGCTGCTCAAGCAAGTCTGGGTTAAATGGTAAGTCAAACATCACCAATTGGTTAGCAAACTGGAAGTTACGACCTTCAGAGCCGATCTCACTACAGATCAGAACCTGAGCACCGCCCTCTTCTTGAGCAAAGTATGCCGCCGCTTTATCACGCTCTAGGATAGACATCCCTTCGTGGAATACCGTTGCACGAATACCTTCACGCTCACGCAGTGCCTGCTCAAGTTGTAGAGCTGTACTAGCACGAGATGCGATCACTAGGATCTTCTCGCTACGCTTCTCTTGGATCTTTTCTAACAACCAATTCACGCGTGAATCGAATTGCCACCAGCTTGATTCTTCACCTTCAAACTCTTGGAAGATCTCTTCTGGGTAGAGCATCTTCATCGCACGCGCTTCTGGTGTCATCTTGCCACCAATCATGCCCGATACACGCATTGATGTAGTGTACTGACTTGGGATATCCATCGGCAGTAAATGAACATTACGCTTAGGGAAACCTTTAATCGCAGCACGAGTGTTTCTAAATAGAACGCGGCCAGTACCATGACGATCCATTAGGTTATCAATCAGCTCTTGGCGAGCAATTGCCTGCTCTTCTTCTGGGCTATCGCCTTCGATAACACGGAAAAGAGGTTCAACGTCCTGTTCAGAAAGCAGCTCAGTGATTTGATTTTTCTGGCTATCTTCTAGCTTGATACCAGAGAACAATGCCGTTACCGCATCCGCAACAGGCGCGTATTGCTCTTCTTCTTCAACAAATGCGTCGTAATCATAAAAGCGATCAGGATCCAGCAGGCGCAGACGAGCAAAGTGGCTCTCACGGCCCAGTTGTTCAGGTGTCGCCGTCAGTAGCAGCACACCCGGAGTATTCTCAGCTAGGCCCTCTACCACTTGGTATTGGCGGCTTGGTTTGTCTTGGCTCCACTCAAGGTGGTGCGCTTCATCGACAACCAATAGATCCCACTCACCTTCCAGTGCTTGCTCGTAGCGTTTACGGCTTTTGCGCAGGAAGTCGAGTGAACACAATACATATTGCTGAGTATCGAACGGATTGTCTGACTCTGCGAAGGCTTCAATACAGCGCTCTTCATCGAAGATAGAGAAATGCAGGTTGAAACGACGCATCATCTCTACCAACCACTGATGCTGCAGTGTTTCTGGTACCACAATCAAGATACGCTCAGCACGGCCAGAAAGAACCTGCTGATGGATAATCATACCTGCTTCGATGGTTTTACCTAGACCCACTTCATCAGCAAGCAGAACGCGAGGTGCGTGACGGCGGCCAACTTCATGAGCGATGTATAGCTGGTGAGGGATAAGACCTGCACGCATGCCACACAGGCCGCGCATAGGACTCTTGTGTTGCTGATATTGGTTACTCAATGCACGGTAGCGCAGAACAAAGTTGTCCATGCGATCAATTTGACCAGCATAGAGCTTGTCTTGAGGTTTGTTAAAGCGGATCTGGTTGCTTAGGAAGATCTCACGCAGAGAAACACCGCTCTCTTCAGTGTCTTGACGAGTACCTAGATAGGTAAACAGGCCTTTCTCTTCAATCACTTCTTCAACAGACAGTGACCAGCCTTCCTGACATTCAATAACATCGCCAACATTAAACGTTACTCGGGTTACGGGAGCATCAGTACGTGCGTAAACACGATTCTCTTCTGACGCGGCAAACATTAGTGTCACTGTGCGAGCATCCATTGCTACAACGGTACCTAAACCTAAATCGCTCTCCGTATCGCTTATCCAGCGCTGCCCCAAAGCAAATGTCATGAATCGACTACCTCAATCTTATCTATGGAATTTGGTCATTTAAGCCATCAATTTCTTATCGGGACTTTGCAAATCCCAGAATAAAAATATAGCTAAAAATGCTTCGTTTGCAGCCACATTTCAATTAAGCGAATCAGATTCTATTGATTGAGAATATGGTGCAGAAAAAGGTCGCTAATCTTACTTGATGCTGTGATTTAGGTCACGCCAAAAGGTGATGATTTCATGCTTTTTTTCCGATTTCGTCTGTGCAATCAAACTGTCAAAAAAGCATGGCTATTCTAGAGAGCAAAGATTGCTGTTTTTGCATGAATGAACCATATTTAGAGTATCGGCAATATGGTGACATTCCTCTGGCTAAAGTTGGGCTAGGTTGTGAACTAACATGCTCATTAGGCTGTGATCCTAGCTGGCTTTATCCACGTTTATCTGTGATACAAGAAGCCGTATCTGGCAAGGAGATGCTATGGGCGAGACCAATCGGAAACTATTTGTTCTAGACACCAACATTCTACTTCACGAACCCTTCGCAATTTTTTCATTTCAAGAGCACGACGTTGTTATCCCGATGACAGTTCTTGAGGAACTCGACCGAATCAAAGACAGCAAAAGAGATGTCGCGCGCGACGCAAGAATCGCAATTCGCGCTTTAGAAGACCTCTTCAGAGACGCAACCCCGGATCAAATCTCTGAAGGGATTCCCTTTTCCAAAGACTTAAGCAGCGCCTCAGGTAGCATTTCAATTCTTGCAGATTATGAGCTGCAAGAGAGCATCAAGGCATTCGCCGACGACAAAGCCGGTGACAACCGCATTCTTAATGCAGTGCTCTATCTCCAAAACAAACGAGCACCACGCGAAGTGGTGCTCATCACTAAAGACATCAACATGCGGCTACGTGCCAAAGGTGCTGGAGTACGCTTTGTTGAAGACTATCAAACAGACCAGCTGATTGATGACATCCAATATCTAACCAAGGGCTTTCAAACAATCGAGGGCGCGTTCTGGGATGGCATTGATAACGTTGATAGCCGAACTCTCGGTGGAAAAACCTATCACACCTTGGCACGTGGTCCATTTGAACCAACCTTCATCAATCAGTATGTGATTGATGAAGAGAGTGATTTTGCTGCTCGCGTTGCCGAGATAGAACCTGAAACTATCACACTACAAGACATGAGTCGTGAGCGTCTGATGAACCGCCGCGCATGGGACATCACTCCTAAGAACATCTATCAGGGGATGGCAATTGATGCACTACTCGACCCAGATATCGACTTAGTGATCCTCACTGGAGCAGCTGGTAGCGGTAAGACGTTGCTGGCTATGGCTGCCGCACTTGAACAAACCATTGAACGCAAGCAGTTCGATAAGATCATCGTAACCCGAAACACCCCTGACATCGGTGAGTCGATTGGCTTCTTACCCGGCACCGAAGAAGAGAAGATGCTACCGTGGCTTGCTGCGGTCACCGATACCCTAGAGGCACTGCACAAAAACGATCACTGCACAGAAGGGTCGATGAAATACATCTGTGACAAAGCCAACATTCAGTTTAAATCGATAAACTTCATGCGTGGTCGCTCGATTCAAAACGCCTTCGTATTGCTTGATGAGTGCCAAAACCTCACCGCCTCGCAGATTAAAACCATCATTACCCGCTGTGGCGAGGGCACCAAGATTGTCTGTTCGGGTAACCTAGCTCAGATCGACTCTTCCTACCTAACCCCAGTCACGTCGGGCCTAACCTATATGGTCGAGCGCTTCAAAGACTTCGAAGGCAGCGCCAATATTCACCTCAATGGCGTAGTACGAAGCCGTTTGGCCGAGTTTGCTGAAGAGAATATGTAGTGCTAAAGCCTGCTAACAAATACGAAAAAGCGCCTCACTAGGAGGCGCTTTGTTTATTCATCAGGTGAGTCAAGATTACTCAGTACCACCAACAGTCAGTGAGTCTAGCTTCAGCGTTGGCTGGCCAACACCGACAGGTACACTTTGACCTGCTTTACCACATACACCCACGCCACGGTCAATGCTTAGGTCATTACCGACCATAGATACTTGCTGCATCGCTTCGATACCAGAGCCAATCAATGTTGCGCCCTTCACCGGGTGAGTGATTTTGCCGTTTTCAATCATGTACGCTTCAGAAGCCGAGAATACAAACTTACCTGAAGTAATATCAACCTGACCGCCACCGAAGTTTGGAGCATAGATACCCTTATCTACGGTTGCGATGATCTCTTCCGGTGTATGCTCACCTGGCAGCATGTAAGTGTTCGTCATGCGAGGCATTGGAAGATGCGCGTAAGACTCACGGCGACCATTACCTGTCGGTGCAACGCCCATTAGGCGAGCGTTGAGCTTATCTTGCATGTAGCCTTTTAACACGCCGTTTTCAATCAAGGTATTGTATTGACCGTTGACACCTTCATCATCGACATTCAACGAGCCACGAAGATTAGTCAATGTACCGTCATCAACAATCGTACACAGGCTAGAGGTTACTTGTTCACCAACTTTTCCAGAGAAAACTGAAGACTCTTTACGGTTGAAATCACCCTCGAGACCATGACCTACCGCTTCGTGCAGTAACACGCCCGGCCAACCAGAGCCAAGAACCACTGGCATTGCACCTGCAGGTGCAGCAACTGCCTCAAGGTTAACAAGAGCCTGACGAATCGCTTCATCGGCAAATTGATACGCCACTTGAGTGCCATTGTCGTCACTCAAAAAGAAGTCGTAACCAAAACGACCACCGCCACCAGCACTGCCACGTTCACGACGATCGCCTTTCTGCGCTAACACGCTGATAGACAGGCGAACCAACGGGCGAATATCTCCAGCGTAGGTACCATCTGTTGCAGCCACTAGCATCTGCTCGTGTACACCACTTAGGCTAATCGATACCTCTGTTACCATTGGTTCTTTGGTACGAATATAAGCATCTAGCGCTTTAAGTAATTCTGTTTTCTGCTGCTTTTCCCAGCTTGCTAGCGGGTTTACTGCATCATAGTAAGCCTGGTTAATGTTGCGCTTGAACGCTTGTACCTTGCCGTTTTTTCCCTGTTTTGCAATACCACGAGCCGCAATCGCACTCTGCTTAAGACCTTCTAGTTGAATTTGGTCTGAGTAGGCAAAACCGGTCTTTTCGCCCGCAACCGCACGCACGCCAACACCACAATCGATATTGAAAGATCCATCCTTGATGATGCTGTCTTCTAGGACAAGAGATTCATGCCAGCTCGACTGAAAGTAGATATCAGCATAATCAATCTGGCGGGTAGCAATGCTCGCCAATGTATCTGCGATATTTTGCTCCGTAAGCCCTGTCGGGTTAAGTAGCGCTTCTTCAATTTGATTGATGCTCATAAATGGCTCTTATTTGTAATTAAAATTGGTGTGTAAATCGAGAGTGTTGAACGATCGGCATATTCTGTCTAATAGGCTCACAGCTGGTCGTATCCAATTCGACAACCATACTTTCCGGCTCTTGGCCAAGTTGAGCGACCACTCTCCCCCATGGGTCTATCACCATGGAGTGTCCCCAGGTCTCTCGCTGACAAGGGTGTTTGCCTCCTTGCCCAACTGCGACGACCCAAGATTGTGTTTCTATCGCACGGCAGCGCAACAAAGCTTCCCAGTGCGCTTCGCCAGTTACTGCTGTAAAAGCAGCCGGCACTAACATAATTTGTGCACCCTGATGTCTTAATTCAGAGTAAAGGTGCGGAAAGCGCACATCATAGCAAATACTCAAGCCTAAGTGACCGAAAGGTGTTTCTGCAGTGACCACGCGATCACCTGGCGTAAAAATATCGGACTCTCGATAACATTTGTGCGCATCAGAGACATCCACGTCGAACATGTGCAGCTTATCGTAATGAGCAACAACAGTACCAAAGTCGTCAATCACCAGCGAGGTGGTAGTAACGCCGGCATCTGTCTTAATAGGCATACTACCGATAACAATCCACATACGGTGCTGCTTAGCTAACTCGCACACATGCGCTTGTAATGGCCCATTACCTAATGGCTCTGCGTGTTGGTGGTAGTCTTGCTTACTACCAAACACCAAGGCATTTTCAGGGCAAACCACCCATTTGGCGCCATGTGCTCTACACTTGATAACCTCTTGAGTGAGGAAAGCTAAGTTCTCACTTGGGTTCGGCCCTGAAGTCATCTGAATCAAGCCAACACTGTCCATGTGTTTTACTCCTATTTCATCCTTTACTCAGTCCAAACAAATTATTGTTATTCGGACTTTATTTAGCCATATCTCTCAGTTTTTCTGGCAGCTTGAATTCACCTTTACTCCGCGAAAGCTCACTCACGGTTGGTGAATCAAGCGGTCCTTTAACCGAATAATTCACTTGGGTAAAGACCTCAACCACCGGCGAAATTACCGTGGTAATCGCAAGCACATAGAGCGCAGTTTGCGGCGTCACAGCAAATGCAGTCAAAACTGGAATACCCGATGTAATGTCTGGGGTGAAGTTCACTTCAGCATCAACTAAACGGCTATTGAGGTTAGCGATGCCTTTGATCTTCATCTCACCCGCTACCGCATCCATTCTCAGGTCGTTGGTCAGGAAGATGCCGTTTTGGAACTCACCCGTACCAGTAATACTGTTAAACGCCATGCCTTTGTCGAACACATCGGAAAAGTCGAGCTGCATTTTACGAATAATAGAATCAAGGCTAAACAAGCCAAGCAGTCGCGCTGCACCACTAACATCAGAGATGATCCCTTTACCCAGCTCGGTCTCTACCTTGCCATCCAGCGTATCGATCTTAATGCCCCACGGTGAGCCGTCCCACTCAAGTTGGGCTTGCATCGAAAATGGGGCTTTTTGGATACCAGAAGTAATACCAAAACGCTCCATCAGCTCACTGTTGTTCTCGCCCTCAACATCAACATTCAGTGCCGAATGACTCTTTGTATCCGTTAGCGCCCACCAACCACTCAGATCCGCTTTATTGTTGCCGCTGCGCACTTGGATCTTATTCCATTCAATACGATCATCCTTGCGTTGTAGCTCAACATCAACTTTGCCGACTTTATAGCCCTGCAACCAAAAGTCTTTGATCATTAGGGTCAGGTTTGGCATTGCATCATGAACTTTTCTATCGAGTTCTGAGATCAATGGAGAGTCTTCATCCATGCGCTGTAAGAGCTGATCTTCACTCTTCTTCTCGCTCCAACCCGGAACAAACAGATGCAAGCGATCTAAGGAAACCGTTAAGTCATAAGGTGCTAGGTAGTTGATATCACCTTCCACTTCCTGACTTGAAACCTGCATCTGCCACGCTAGCTTGTTTTTGCGTGCACTAAATTCAACGTCATTCCACGCGATGCCACCAAGAGTCAGCTCTTTGCTCTCAAGCGTGATTCTGGTTGGCGCTGGAATCGTTGGTGTATTCATCTTGCTCAGTACCGCCGTTGACGGTTTAACTGGCTCCATCACCACTTCGAGCCAATCATCAAGATTAAACTCATCGGTACGGATTAATGCATGATGTCCTACTACTGGACTGATCTTAAAGCCACCACGCCCAAGTACTAAATTGGTCGCCGTCAGAACCGGTACTTCACCCGTAATATCAATTTCGGTTTGATACTTAGTATTTGGCAACTGTAGGCGAGCTGTAATCGACTCCTGATTGCCCGACGCCTGCAATCTAGCGGTGCCTTTCTCAAGCGTACTCTTTGAAAGTGGGTAAGGATAATCACTCGCCAAATAAGTTAAGTCTGACTTTAAGTCTAGTTGATATGTGAAGCCTATGTCGTTGAGTTGTATATCGATATTGGATTGCCATGGCGCATGCCCAGACAAACGACTCAGCCATTGTTCACCAATGTATGGCTCGAGCGGTTTAACATCCCAGTCGCCTAGCACATCAATCCCAACCGCATAACCAGAGCCATCATTTTGCCCTGTAAAATCAACAGAAATACCCTGAGTTAGCAACTCAGCAGATAAACCGGTCGCGGTGACCACATCGTTATCAAATTCAATACGACCAGTGGTGTTTTCCAGCACCATTGGCGGCGCTTCAATCTGAACATGATTGCCTTTTAGGTCGGCATAGCCCCAAGCTCTTGGCTCACGGCTGCTATCAAACGGAATATCAAGTTGGAATTCCGAGTAAACATCACCACTTACTTGCAACGCCGTTAACGCAGCACCGACCGAGTCCACCAGCGGAGACGCCGTCATATAATCGCGAACTGCATTGCCCGTTGCCGTTGCTTTGGCTTCGATCTCGATATGACCGCCTTCACCAAGATAGGGAATACGCCCTGTAATACGATCGGCAGTGACGTCCATCAATTGTGCCGAGCGAGAATCAAGGTGCATCGCATCGTTTTCAAACAACAGATCGAGTTGTAAATCGGTGATCAGTGGCCACGCGGTATCAAAACTGAACTTCACATCCTCAAGCCCAACCCAGATCTGAAAGATGCCGTCGTTGTTCGAATAAGGGAATTGTGCCAATTCACCATGCCAAAGTAGTTTGACAGAGTTTGATCGACCAGCTTGAATTGCAGTCGACAGGTAATCGGTAAGATCTTGACCTAAAGCCAAGGTTGGCAGGTAACGCCACGTTTCACCTACGTTGTAAGCATCCGCTTCGCCATAGAAAGAAAGGTATGGGCTGGCATCATTCGGGAAATCGAGACGAAACGCGCCAAGCACCTGCAGGTCCGGAGTCGCAGCCGTCACTTTATCTGACCACAATTTCCAACCGTTCTCGTCTTGCTGCCAAACAATATCGACTTGCCCTTGCTTGATATTGAGTGGAGCCTGAAATACCTCCCCATACGGGAAAACATCATCAATCACATTGATACTGGCTTTGGCCTCAGTCGTTGAACCAAAAACAGAACCTGACACCTGACTAAACCCAGGCAGCAGTTCCCACTGCTCCATAGCCAGCTCAGAGAAGTTTGCTGAATACCGTAAGCTCTCGATATTGCTTCCCATCGAAATACGGATGTCTTCAACAAGGCCACCTGGAGATAGCTTATCAATCAGCTCATTAGAGTTTTCAGAGTCCGGAAGCAATTTAATCAACGGAGTAAGAGCGGCGATATCTAGCTCAGAGACATTAAGTTGCCAAGGGCCTTTCTGCCAATTGAATGCAACATCCAGTTCAGGCCAAGCATGGTCATCAGTGCGCAGGTTAAGTGAGTGACCATTTACTTGCCAGCCTAAATCAGTAGGTGTGAGCTTAAAGGTCCCCGACTCAATCATCAGTTCGTGGTAACCATCTTCATTCCAAGCCAGTTCTGACGGAAGCACCTCGACATAAGCATCGACAGGCTTGCTGTTTTTCAGGGTTAACCAGCTGTTTAGGCTGACATTACCTGTCTCAATCCCAGACTCGGCTTGCATGTAGCGTGTCAGCCAAGGTTTTACAGAGATATTTTCAGCACTAACATAGAACTGACCAGTCACATCCGTTAGTGAACCGCCATCGATAAAGTTAGCACTCACTGACAAAGAGTTCAGGTTTGCATCTTTAATGCTGACCACACCCTCAGCAAGGTGGTGCTTGCCAGAGTTCTGCCACTTAAGGGTTTCGATATCGAGTTGACGCTCTTCATCAGAAACGGTTCGATAAAGTAGAGAGGAGTCCTTGGCCGTAACATCAACCAAGGTTTTCAATAGAAGATTGTCGAGCTCTTTAATCACTCGCCCAGATGAATCTGTATTTTGCTTCTCGGTATCAGCACTATTACGAGCTGCGAACAGATCGATAGAGCGAATATCGAGATACATCCCATTCATCACCAAATCGGCAACCACAGGGCGCATTTGCAGCGCAGATTGAACCAGATCGAACTCGACTTCGACGGTTTCAACCGAGAAAGTGACGTCTTCAGCTTGTGCGAGATTGGCATGAACGCCTTTCAATGCAATCGAAGGGTGAGTGTTACGCCAAAAGCCACTCACATCTTGAATCGAGAATTCAAAACCTGAATGTTGGTTTACCCACTGTTCAATCTCAGATTGGTATTTATTCAGGTTAGGGAGCGCAACACGTAAAGTGGTTACTGCAATGGCAAGTGCCACAAGCAAAGTAACCACTAACCATAAACATGCACGCAGTAGCTGAGTAACACTAGAGCTCACAAAGTATCCATTACATCATAACAACGTCAAACTGCTCTTGAATATACAAAGGCTCAGCTTGAATTTTAACTTGTTTACCAATAAAGACCTCAAGCTCAGCCAGTGCATGAGACTCTTCACCCTCAAGGGCTTCGGCTACCGCAGGGGCAGCATAAACCACGAATTTATCCGCATCGTACGCGCGATTCACTCGAGTAATTTCACGTAGAATCTCGTAACACACCGTCTCAACCGTTTTCACACTGCCACGTCCTTCACAAGCAGGACAGCTTGAACAAAGGATATGCTCAATGCTTTCACGTGTGCGTTTACGCGTCATTTCCACCAAGCCGAGCTGAGTAAAGCCATTGATATTGGTTTTAACGCGATCTTTATCGAGTGCCGACTCTAGTGAAGTAAGTACACGCTTACGGTGCTCTTCAGACAACATATCGATGAAGTCAATAATGATAATGCCACCAAGGTTACGCAAGCGCAGTTGACGTGCAATCGCCTGTGTTGCTTCCACGTTGGTGTTAAAGATTGTCTCTTCAAGATTACGACGACCGACAAAGGCACCCGTGTTAATGTCTACCGTGGTCATGGCTTCCGTTTGGTCGATAATCAGGTAGCCACCAGATTTGAGCTCAACCTTACGGTCCAATGAACGCTGAATCTCATTCTCGGTGTCGTACATATCAAAAATCGGCTTATCACCCTCATACAGCTCTAACTTGCTCGTCAGCTCTGGTACGTACTCCGAGGTAAACTCTTTCAGGTTTTCAAACTCTTGGCGTGAATCGACTTGAATCTTGCTTAGCTCAGTACCAACAAAGTCACGTAGAATGCGTTGGCTCAGGCACAGCTCGCCGTATAGGCGTGTGCGCGCTTTATGCTTCCCACGACGCTCCAAGACTTTTAACCACAAACGCTTCAGGAATGCGGCGTCTTGCTCAAGCTCGTGAGCATCAGCACCTTCCGCAGCCGTGCGGATAATAAAGCCACCGTGTTCATCACAGTAACGAGAAACAACCTTCTTAAGACGATTACGTTCTGATTCACTATCGATACGCTGAGAAACGCCTACATGGCTAGCACCAGGCATAAAGACAAGATAGCGAGAAGGAAGGGTAATGTCGGTGGTTAAACGTGCGCCCTTGGTGCCGAGCGGGTCTTTAACAACCTGCACAACAATGTCTTGTCCTTGACGAACAAGCTCTGAAATATCACGAACCTGAAACTGCTTTTTCTCATTCTCCGCCACACACTCCGTGTGAGGAACGATATCTGAAGCGTGCAAAAACGCGGCTTTTTCAAGACCAATATCGACAAATGCTGCCTGCATACCTGGAAGAACGCGGCTGACACGCCCTTTGTAGATGTTTCCTACAATGCCACGACGAGCATCTCTTTCAATATGGATCTCTTGAAGAGTTCCCCCTTCAATCATAGCCACACGAGTTTCACTCGGGGTCACGTTCAGCAACAATTCAGCACTCATGGTGCACCTCAGATTAGTAAAATTATAAGAATTCTTGCAGTAGCTGGTCCGTTTCAAATAAAGGTAAGCCGACAACGGCGTAATAACTACCTTCGATTCGGGTGACAAATCGTCCACCCAAACCTTGGATTCCATAGCTACCTGCTTTATCGCATGGCTCCCCCGTTTGCCAGTATTTTTCTATTTCTTGTTCACTGAGGGGTTTAAACCATACGTCGGTAATTACGATTTCTGTTTTGTGTTTATCTGCAGAAACCACAGATACAGCCGTCATCACTTGATGGCGTTGATCTGACAGCTGAGTGAGCATGCGCTTACAGTCAACTAAATCACTCGGCTTTTCTAGCACCTGGCCTTGGCTGACGACCACGGTATCCGAGCCTAAAACTACGTACTGATTCGAGTTAGGCTCTTGCTCTGCTATCAAGTTCAATGCTGCTTTGGCTTTATCAAGCGACAGCCTTTGGACATACGCTTGTGCATCTTCATCCGGCTGTTGTTGCTCTTCAATATCGGTGACGAGAACAGAAAACTCGTAACCCAACTGTGTGAGCAGCTCTTTACGACGTGGCGAGCCAGATGCCAAAACTAGCGATGACTTATTCATATTCCTTTACCTCACATGCCAATGGCGACGTACGCGACGCATCAACAAAAACATCCAAGGCCAAAGTATACAGTTAATCAATGCACTCCATAGCGATAATGGATTAAAAACAACGTCTTGAATCAAATATTCACCAAAGAAGACCAATACTTCAAACAAAACGGTCAACGCCGCTATGATCATAGCTTGTTGCCAAAGCGCCATATTACGGATCACGAGGAAGTTCATCGCAATAATGTACATCACAATCGAGAGCATCATGCCGCGAATGCCTAGCGTGGAACCGATCAACAAGTCCCAAAGCAGACCAAGAATCAGAGCGCTTCCCACGTTAACACGGTGTGGCAGAGCCAATACCCAGTAACAAGTTACAAGCAGTAACCAAGATGGGCGAAACAGGTCTAGGCTACCTGGCCATGGAATCGTTTGAAGTATCAGGGCAATCAGAAGCGAGCAAGCGATCACTAACTTACTTCTTAATACGCTATTGGCCATTGTCACCCTCTAACATGGTTTGTTCTATATTAGTCTGATCTGCTTGCATACGCTTGTTTTCATCAGGCCAAATCAATAGCAGGTAACGAAGTTTATCAAACTCAACCACAGGTTCTGCTTTGATTACTGCAAACTCACGTTTCGGATCGTAATCAACCGACGACACGTAAGCCACTGGGTAGCCTTCTGGATAAACGCCACCCAAGCCAGATGTCACGAGCATGTCTTCTTGCTGGATATCGGTACTGGTTGGGATATGCTGAAGTTCGATCTCATCGATCTTGCCGTTACCTGACGCAATCACTCGAATGTCATTACGGATCACCTGAACCGGAATCGCATTGTTAGCATCAGTCAGCAGTAAGACACGGCTATTATGCGCTGCAACAAAGGTTACCTGACCGACAATACCTTTCTCATTGATCACCGGCTGGCCTTCATAAACACCATCGATCTGACCTTTATCGATCACCACTTGATGGCGATACGGCGAGGTGTCTACGGCCATTACTTCAGTGACCACCTTCTTCTCATCGCGAATAAAAGGTGAACCAAGCAACTTACGCAGGCGTTTATTCTCTTCTTGATACTGCTCTAGCAGGATTAACTCACTCTTAAGGTGAAGCACTTCGCGCTTAAGAGAGTGGCTTGATTCAATCAGACCTTTACGAGTATTAAAACGCTCATAAACACCATCAAACATGGTTCTCGGTAGATTAGCAGCGTATTGAATTGGCGCTACCATGCTGTTCAATAGATAGCGGACATTTGAGAAAGCATCTAAACGACTATCAGCCAGCATAAGGCTGGCTGATATAATTACAGCAAAAAATAGGCGCAATTGTAGAGAGGGACCTCTACCAAAAATTGGCTTCATTCTATGTTGGTCCTAGGGCTACATTTGATCCTTTAGACAAAGTCCTAGGCTCTCAGCTAGCATAAGAGACGAAAGAGCCTAAAACTCAATGATTACTCTTCGCTGAACAGGTCGCCGCCGTGCATGTCGATCATCTCCAGGGCTTTACCGCCACCTAGAGCAACACACGTTAGTGGCTCTTCTGCAACAACAACAGGAATACCTGTTTCTTCAGTTAGCAGACGGTCAAGATCTTTAAGTAGTGCACCACCACCTGTCAGAACCATACCGTTTTCTGAGATATCTGAAGCAAGCTCTGGTGGACACTGCTCAAGTGCAACCATTACCGCTGAAACAATACCAGATAGTGGTTCTTGTAGTGCTTCAAGGATCTCGTTTGAGTTCAAGCTAAAGCTACGTGGCACACCTTCAGCAAGGTTACGACCGCGTACTTCGATCTCTTCTACTTCATCGCCAGGGTATGCTGAGCCGATCTCATGTTTGATCTTCTCTGCCGTTGCTTCACCGATCAAGCTGCCGTAGTTACGACGAACGTAGTTGATGATCGCTTCATCAAAGCGGTCGCCACCGATGCGAACCGAAGATGAGTAAACCACACCGTTTAGTGAGATAACCGCAACTTCCGTTGTACCACCACCGATATCAACAACCATTGAACCTGTCGGTTCTGAAACACGTAGACCTGCACCGATTGCTGCCGCCATCGGCTCATCGATTAGGTAAACCTCACGAGCACCCGCACCTAGTGCAGATTCGCGGATTGCACGACGCTCAACTTGGGTAGAACCACAAGGAACACAAACAAGAACACGAGGGCTTGGCTTAAGAACGCTGTTGTCATGCACTTGCTTGATGAAGTGCTGAAGCATTTTTTCTGTTACGTAGAAGTCTGCAATTACGCCATCTTTCATTGGGCGAATCGCTGAAATATTACCAGGTGTACGACCTAGCATCTGTTTTGCTGCGTGACCAACAGCAGCAACACTCTTTGCAGAACCCACACGATCTTGGCGAATAGCTACAACTGAAGGCTCATCAAGAACGATGCCTTGGCCTTTTACATAAATAAGGGTATTGGCAGTACCTAAGTCAATCGATAGGTCGTTTGAAAACATGCCACGAAGTTTTTTAAACATATTCTTCGCTCATCCTGCAAGAATTAGAAGACAAAAATTGCACTAAATGTACCAATGCCTTGCTGTAACGGCAAGGCATTGAAGTATAAACATGGGCTGAAACCCGCATTTTCTTACAGATTCCTAACTTAGCGCGTGAAAATTATATTATCACTGACCTGTTAGACCACTTTCTCCTCGGTAGATCACGCGATCGTTACCGCGGTAGATACCGAATGTGACGACAGTGGAAGGATCTTGCTCCCCATTAGCAGCATCCGGAACCTCATCGCTATCCCAGTTATATCTCAGCCATGGAGTCAAACTCATACTTTGCCATAGTTGAACTTGTTCACGGAGACTAACGCCTTCACCTTGAGAAGCGGTTAGATTTCGAGACTCTCCGTCAGTAACGGCACCGCCATTATCTAAAGTTGCTGTAGTTGTCGTACTATCGTCACCAGACCAAATTACGCTACTGGCGCTCGTAGAAGCTACTACATTTGTTGTTCTATCGTCTTCGTTAACAACAAATTGGCTGCCGTTCCAATATTCAGCTCTCAATGGAATAGCAATTATCGCTCCAGAGTTTCCACCAACATCATCGAGATCTATGCGACCAAAACGGATATCTGGTTCTTTTGAGAGCTGGTCTCCACCACTCCAAAACTCAACTGGGTCAATGTTGTCTTCAATCGCCAACCTAATGTCTGTGATATCTCCAGAGATTCCTTCATTAAGGTTATATGGCCCATCTTCATACCCAGCTTTAGTATCTACTTTGGTTACACAGAAACTGCTATTTCCGCCGCAGTCCCCTGACAAACTAACTGAAAAATGACCAATGCTCTGATTACTTCCGCTCCAAACCCCGTTCCCAAAACTTGGTGAAATGAAACGTGTTGCCAACTCACTCTCATACAAGGAAAAACTCGTTTGCAACTTTGAATCAAAATATTGGTAATTTTGTATTGGTTGGGGTACTTCAGTTCCACCATTAATAGACACTTCTTTAGATAATGCTTCGACATCAAAACTAATTTGCTCAAAGTTCTGATTCATATAATTGAATGTTTGCGTTCCAGCGTAGCTCCAATTTTGGTCAATGACTTGGAAGTATTTAGGGTAAAAACGACCAATTGCTTTGCTACCAGAGAAGCCACCCAAAATATTCCCATAAAAACTGCCCGTTTCCGTTACTATAAAATTGAAGCTACCGACTTCTGAGTACTTAAGATTCTCAAATTTGTAGCCTTTGTTGGCTTCAACAATACTGTTCGCGTTTTTTGTACGTTCACTATTCGGATTAAGGCTACCAAGAACAGAACCATCATCTGTTGGTGTGTCCAAAGTATGTGTAATGGCTACACTTGCATCGGATTTCAGATAGTTTTCTGTCACCAAAGCGTCGTTGCAAATAGTCGCATCGTCCGTATAACGAATCGGCTTCGCGTAGACATCGAACTTTTCTCCGGCTGCTGCAAACCCGTCTCCAGTGCTACTCGTTCCACTAGAGTCACTATCAGTACATACAGCAAACTTCCAAGGTCGAGACTTAACAATGAAACTGCCAGAAAGTGAATCGATACCACTCTCGGGACATCCAGATAACTCACTACATTCGAAAGAACTGTCACTAAGAGTTACTCGAAACTGTCCCGACTCCAAGATCGTTAAAAGATCTTGAGTCTCACCATTCTCAGACGCAATAAATTCGGGCTCGTAGGTCAACAAACTAATATCGTCTTTACCATCTGAAGGGGATTCGATATCTAGTTGAATATCTGGCTTGCCAATATAATCTTGCGACACAGGTGAGTTTTCTATATCGCACGACATAACTTTGGCGGTAACACTTTGAGAATTACCGGCTACAACTTGTTGAGGGTCAACATCAAACTTATAAGGCACGAAAGAAACCTTAAAGTCCCCCAGAAAGTCTTCTCCATTCCACTCACCACTGACTTCATACCCAGATTTATTTAGCTGATTTGACGAGAGATAAAGCGTCTTTTTTCCCTCAACTAGCGATGCTGTTAGAGAAGAACCATAGTTACTACACTGCGAAAAGCTCCCCGCATTTTTGTCATACTCTTCGCACCAACGAGCATTAGCATTTGGCATTGCTTTAGCGATAAAATCACCATTCTCACTAGTCACAGTAGCGTCGCTATCTTTCTCTTTCACTCGAAATTCAACAGCAGCGGCTTCACAAGTCAGAACATGCGATTGAATAGGCGTAACAACTAACTCTCCCTGAGGGATTGGAGGTAATGGACAACTATAATCAGGCTTATTGATGGTGACATTGGAACTATGGAATTCAGCCTTGCGAGCTGTAACAGCACCTTCAATACTACCTTGATTGAAAATTAAATGGTCCGCGAGAATAAATCCTCTAAAAATAGAAGATTCATGGAAAGTAATTGTTCCGTTTGGCGCATATAAAACAGGGTATGAGTGCTCTTGTGATATCTGGGCTCGAGTTAAGGTCATCGACAATCTGATATTAACTTGAGTTCCTGGCTCAAATATATATTGAGTGCTACCAGACTGATGATGGAATGTTCCAAATGTCACTGTACTTAGCTTAGGAAATACAAGCTCAACATTGTTACCAGATGAAATCTGCATATTTTCAATATACAGATTATCTCTCAGCTTAACCCGAACAATAGTATCGTTAACCCACTCTTTGTTTATCGTTAAGTTAGCTAGATCTTTCTCGATGACTACTTCAATGTTTTTCCCACTTTCAGAATACGAACATAACTTAGGAGTGGCACCATCTCGACAACTGTTCTTGACTCCATCAACAGTCGCGATTCTTAACGTATGTGAAGTACTTCTTTGTGGAACAGGTAAAATATTAGCTTGGGCCACTTTTCTTAAATCTAAATACCCGTCTCCATTACCAACATCGCAAGCATAATCACCATTACAAACTTTCGATGTATAGAGGGGGTGTGCCGTCGTTGTATGATCAAAACCCAATAATAAGTACTCATCCACAGAAGGCGACCATACACTGTCATCATAACGCTGATAGCCCTCAGAGACTTTATTGACATATCGATCAATGTAGTCTTGAGACCAACCATCTATTCGAATTGGATTCCCTAAGTAGAGCTCACTATTCACACCAGACCAGCTTTGGATTGGTTCCGGGAACAGGTTACAAACATTAGTAGGTAACTCGGTTTCTGGGATCTCAAAAGCAAAATAGCCTATTGACTCTGCTTTGCCGTGTTTACGGTTACTGAGAGACTCTACATCTTCGTCAAAGGCAAAGGTGAACGTTGGCTTTCCACCCTCTTCAAATTGCTTACAGTAACGAAGCCATCCTCCGTGACTACCTACTCGGCTTTGCTTATTAACAATCACACCGAACTTCGAAAAATTCTGATGCAAATTCACCTTGTTGTTTTCGCATGACCAACCAATAGATTCAGTCGGTGGCGAGCCTTTTGATTGAGCATAATCTCTAGAGCCTTGGTAAAACTCTATATTCGACTGCAAATCTTCGTCTTTACCGTGAAACTCAGGGACAACGAGGTAGGCAATATCTTTAGTACCAGAACCCAAAGGACCTTGACGACCGCGTTCAAGAGACAAGTCAAAGCCTGTTGAACCGACACTTTGAATTGCAGTAGTCGCCCACTTAGAATCTTTTCCTTGAACTTGAGCCATTATCACTGGATCTGTAATGTTTCCCAATTGATAATCAATATCCTCCCAATCATCAGCTCTATCACATCCACTAGTACACTGGGCTAGGTCTGTTCTTTTGACACCAGCTTCACCGTAAACAGCACCACCACTAGAGTCATAGAACTTTAACCTTCCAGGCTCGGTAACAAAGTAATAGATAGGTGACATTCGGTCTGATTTTGAAGTACCCGGCATCGATTCACTTTCAATAGTCGCACCTTTCTTAGAGTCCCAAATAGTTGCAACACTCGCCTTTGTCGGAACGCTATTAACAATATCGTCTGGATCAATGGTCGACATCAAAAAGACAATCGGATTCTCATAAGACTTTTGAAATAGAAGATTACAGCCATGAGTACAGTCCATTCCTTCAATGGAACCGAATTCATAGTGGACATCTTGTAAATCGGGGATTGGATCGGGTTCTTGTTCCCCATCAGCACACTCTACCACCACAGTATCACCTGACACCTGTAGCGTCCCATTCCCGCCAGTAATGAAAATAGCGATTGGCGGCTGTTGTTGCGTATACCCTGAACCAGTATCAAGTTTGTAAATAAGGTTTCCTTGCTTACCATTACTTGACGTGGGCTTGTAAACTAGAAGAACACGTTCTCCAGGATTTACATTCGAGTCGATTATCTTGGCATTACTACCAGCAACACTTGACCATAATTTGACCACTGAGTTGTTTGATGTAAACGTAACCGTTACTGGATTGGGGTCTGGGACCGTAAATGCAATAGAAAAGCCGTCCTGTCTTTTAAGGTTACTGCACTGTTGAGGAGAGAAGTCATCCGCCATCGAAACGAAAGAAATCATAGACAGCACGATCGCAACCACACAGAACTTTAAAAGCTGGGTTGTATTTTTAATGACTCTGAAAAGCATGCTTCCAATATTCATAACTACTCCCTCACCCAAACTTCTTGAATACGCTGTACTTGATTAACACCAGAGCCACAGGTTGTTGTTGATTCTATCTTGAAAAATCCGACACCATCTAGTACCCCAATCTCATCGCAGGTAAGTGAGTCAACATTGCATATCGTCGACATGCCATGGCTAACTTGATTGGCATTTAAATTGGTACAAACCGTTCTTACACTTGACGAAACTGCAGGAGAAACGGTGAGTGGGTACACCTGAGTCAAAGCCCACTCATTGGCAGAGTGTGCCAACAACCATGCTTGTGTACCGAGCTGCTTACGAGTCAAAGTGTCGTGGTTGCTCCATTGAACTTGAACAAGTGACGTAGCAAGAAAGCCCATCACCACAATCACAAATACGGCGATAACTAAAACACTACCCTGTTGATTCGATTTTCTATGGCGCATTGAGTACCTGCACATCTTGTTGGTAAACACTGATCTCACTATTTTGTTCGAGGACTAAGTCTATATGGATGACCCCGCCACGCTGCAAACTTGGCTCTTCATATCTAAAACTACTTTCTGCGTAGTTAATACTATCTGCGACTCTTACACCATTACGTTCGATCACGCCCTGGTTTTCTGTCGTGTTATTTACTAAACAGTAACTAACAGAATCACTGCTGTCATATATGTAGTGGCGTAGTGCGACCGATTGACTGCTCAAATTAACCGAAGTCGCAGTAAATACATTATTTGTAGATACCAGTCCTGACACTAGAATTCGTTTTGTCGAACCTGCGCCCAAGTCAGCATAAGTAGTTGGATTTATGATTAAATAATCATCGTTATCGAGGGTTGGAGTATCTTGCCCGATAATGAAATCTAGGTTATTGCTGTTCTCAGCATAATGATAAAAGCCAGAATACTTGATGGCGTAAAACGTCAAGCACTTCTGAGCAAATGCCGAGGCAGGTGTAATACTTGTATCAAAACTGTTGGGCACTGCGTGACTGATCTCGCGAGACATCTTCTCGACCACAAACTGTCCTTTTACTTGGACTTTTTGGCGGTCAATGGTCTCAGCGTAGCCTTTCATCCCGTACTCAACAAAACCTGCGATGGCTAAGCCAATCACCCCCACCACTACGATGGTCACAATCATCTCAATTAGGGTAAAACCACGAATCTTCATCAGTAGTTCCCCTTATACGCAGCCAAAGTATATTGGTTATTGCCACCGAATATATTGAGCTCTACTCGCTTAAGAGTACCGATGGCATTATCGTTAACACCATCCATGTTTTGATCGTAAAACACAGAAATTTCTACACGGAAGTTCGCGTAGCTTCCTGCAATATTTTCATCGAGGATATTAGCCAACTCATAGGTTGGCGTAGATTGACAAGCCGATTGAGTTGATGCCGTATACCAACACCCAATGTAGTCATCGATATCGTTAAAAGAGGCAGGCATGGATTCTGTACCATCAACACCTAAATCACCTGGGTCTGTACACGACGTAGCGCCTGCGTCGCCACAGCGTATTGAGCCACCATCAAAATCACTATGTTCATCAAAACCTCTAGCTAGAATTTGATTCATCAAGCTCTGCCCTAGTGCAACAGATCGGTTTTGATATTGTGGGTCAGCCGAGCTTGCGACTTGCGGGGCAAGGAAGCTAGTAATAGTCACCATAGCGATACCCAAAACGACAATCACTACGATACTTTCTATAAGAGTAAAGCCACGTACGCGTATCATAGGCAGGCTCCTTCACTCACATAACCTTGTGAGTTAATGCAGACCTGAGCGCTGTTACTCGAGGTCGTGGAATTAATGGTAATGTTGACACCTGAACTGACAGAAGGGTTACCTAATAGATCAAAATCAACCACTGTGTTGACTGGAGTAAAGGTGATCCCATCTTCGCGAACATGATCGCTGCGCGCTTCTGCTTGTTGTCTTTGAGTTGAATTAGCGAGGTTAAGATTACAGGCCGTGACAGAACCTAAGCAATCGCTATTAATGGCTAAACGGAAGCTGTCGTTGGCAGCTGACACATTTGACTGCATTCGATTGACTTGAATTTGACGGATGACCGAAATGGTTTGCTCTTGCGCAGAAAAGGTAGAAAAGCTTGAAGTACCGATGAAGCGACTCGCAGCAAAGGTAGAAATAATGCCGAGTATGATGATGACAATAATCAACTCTACAAGGGTAAAGCCACTGCTTGGGAGACTTTTCTTCATCACAAACCTCTCACTACGGTGTGACTTCAAGTATACAAAACATTGATATCTAAAACGGTATCACTACCAATTGTTTTAACAGTAATGTGTGGTAGATAGAAAAAAGGCCAGCAGGTGCTGGCCTTTATTAAAATTAATTGGATTATTGGCAGACTGTCGCATTTTGAGTTGAACTACCGTCAACTACACGCGCTGTCGCTTGAGCTGCTGAAGTTGCCGCTGTGTAACGCACACACTGTGTTGTGTAACCAGGAAGACCGTAATCGACAGTCGCCCCTTCAGTTGCTGCAGTACCTGCTTTCAATACAACGAAACCATCTAGGTCAGTAGCAGCACCGATACCAGCAGAAGTTGCCTCAGGGTAGCCGTAAACGATCTCAATTGTAGTATTTCCTTCAGAGATCGCAGAGTCTGCGCTAGCCTCTAGGCCTGAAATAGCAGCTTTACCAAAAGTAATACCAGCAGCACCATTCATTGCACCAGCAAGCCCCTCAAGCGCAGCCTCTTTGGCATCATCTTGCAGATTTAGGAAACGTGGTGCTGCAGTTACAGCAAGAATACCTAGGATAACAATCACTACCACTAATTCGATTAGGGTGAAACCGCCTTGTTTTTTCATAGTTTAGCTCTCTCTATGTTTATAATGCAGTGTTACTGCAACGTTACGGTCACACGACCAGTTTTGACTTCATAAACAAACTGATGTCCAGTATTACCTTCTAGTTGAACGTAAGTACAGGTCGCATCGCTTGTATTCGCTTCCGCTGAGTACTTGTAGTTGCTGTCATTAGCCACTACATCTACATCCCCTACTTTTGGTGGGTTTTGCAGTAGATTATCCATCAGCTCAGAACAAATTACGTTAGTTAGGCTTTGTGGAAATGAAGTTGAATCTTCATTGATTGCCCAAGGATAGCCATCACGAAAATCAGTATCTACATTGTTACTGTTCTTCGATCTTGTTAACCAAAAATCAACACCATCATAATTTACAGTATTGTATGTTTCAACCCCAATTGTCGTTGTTGGACGAGCTTCTGCTTCCCATTGCGCCCGAGCCGACAAAACAGCTGTTGCAAAGCCACCAGCGACACCTTCAATGCTCGATTTTTTCGCTTCGTCAGTCACATCCAAAAATTTAGGTAGTGCTGCCACAGCCAATAAACCGACAACCACAATCACGATAACTAATTCGACAAGGGAGAAACCCTTTTGATTTTTAAGCATTTTCTACCTTCTCATCTAATTACTAATGCGCATTATACATATGCACGCCCATAAAACCATAGGAAAACTGTCAATATTTTTACTAAGCCAAAATATTGGCCATAACGCGAAAATGTTCACCTTTGAGTAAAATCTCTATTTGGTGTTTTTCGGTATATTGGTAGCGACAGTGGTACTCAAATTGATCGCTCAAGTTCTCAATTTTAGGACTATCTAAACCTAAAACGCGCCCATCGGGATATAACTGTTCTAACCAATAATCACAGCTTACATCGCTCTGATCAATAGGTAATAACCAACCTGTTCGGCTATAACTGAGTGGCTCTCCTAAGTCGTTCATTTGTCGATGACCATTCAGAAGATACTGCTGCTTATAGAGGTTAGCCCGGTCTAATATACGCTTGCTCGCCACTATCAAAGCGGTGTTTGTCGCCTCTGTTTCGACCGAACGCCAAGCAGATAACAACCCAGTAATAATAGACAGAATAACCACACTCCAAATGACAAAACGTGAGCGTCGTAGGTTATTTATCATTCACTAACCTTTGATTGCATCGAGCATGCCCCACATCGGCAAGAAAATACCCAGAGCCAGTATCAGCACCATCCCTGCAACAATCACCAATAAGATAGGTTCGATACGCGCAGTCAGGGTTTTCAAATCGTAATCCACTTCTCGGTCATAAAAGTCTGACACTTCTAGGAGCAGCTCATCAATACGACCTGTCTCTTC
The DNA here is from genome assembly GCF_030248625.1 of Vibrio sp. D420a. Lineage (NCBI taxonomy): Bacteria > Pseudomonadati > Pseudomonadota > Gammaproteobacteria > Vibrionales > Vibrionaceae > Vibrio > Vibrio sp. D420a. Next base: position 38,344 of record NZ_JAHGAN010000044.1, read on the forward strand.
ACCCACAGAGATCATTTGTATCACCAATGGTGTGAAAATTTCGCTGTTAATCGCTGTTGAAGAGACGGTACTACCCGCTTCAATCGCCGATTTCATTTCTTGGACACGCAACTCTAAGAATCGGTTATCCAAAGCTTCTGCTGACAGAGCCAAAGATTGGTTCAATGGCACACCCGCTTTAAGCATCAGAGCAAAGGTTCGTGAAAAGCGTGATAACAGAGCTCGATTAACCACGCCACCGATCACTGGCATCTTGAGACGGAATCGGTCCCATGTCTCCAAGCCTTTATCAGTTTTTACCCAAGTCTTGAACGCGAAAATCAAACCGACAATTACGCCAACCATAAACATCCAGTAGTTGACGAAGAAGTCCGACATACCAATCAAAATTCGAGTGGGCAGTGGCAGATCAACACCAAAACGAGCGAACATGGTTGTGAACTGAGGGATCACCTTGATGTTCAAAACAAACATCGCGACCAAGATAAAGCTGATCACGAACGTTGGGTAACGCATCGCCGTTTTGATTCGCTTACGAGTCTCGACTTCTTGCTCATAATAACCAGCGAGTTGAAGTAAGGCCTGATCCAATCGACCCGTGTTTTCACCAACCCCGATCATAGACACAAACAACGGGCTAAACACTTTAGGGTGCATCTGCATCGATGCTGAAAGACCACGACCATTGGTGAGTTCGGTACTTACCTCTTCAAGGGCAGCTTTGAGTTGCTTATTCTCACAGTTCTGTGTGAGCCCCTTCATAGAACGCAACAAAGGAACACCAGCTTTGGTCAAGCTATATAGTTGACGACAGAAAAGCACCAAAACTTCTAAGGGAACGTTTGGTGAGAACAGACTAGAGACATCCATCTCCAATACAGACTCACCACTTTTTCCTGGCTTAATCGAGGTTGGGATTATCCCCTTACCCATCAAACTTTCAGCAGCAAGCTCTTCGCTATTCGCCTCTAATTGGCCGGAAACCTGACGCCCGTCAGAACCGCGGCCAACATAACGATAAGTTGGCATACTCTACACCTCTACAACAAGATTGGGTCTGTCGAGCCAGAAGCATCACCTTCACCAAGGTGCATGATTTCATCTAGGCTCACTACCCCTTGCAACACCAACTCCATGGCCGATGCGAGCAGTGGTTTATAGTTCTCAGAGCGTCTTGCCGTTTGAGCAAAACCTACTGCATCGTTAGCACGTAGGGCATCCATCATATTTTGTTCAAGCTCTAACATCTCAAAGACACCAATTCGGCCACGATAACCGGTTAGGTTACAGTTCTGACAACCGCGACCTTTTACGAATGATGCAGAAACCTGATTCGGGAATCGCTCACTGAGCCACTGTTTGCGCGCATCATCCAACTCATCCTCAACCTTACAGTCGCTGCACACCTTACGAACCAGTCGCTGAGCAACTACCGCACGCACTGCACTGGCCACCAAATAACCTGGAGCCCCCATATCCATCATACGCAGAGCACTATCAACAGCATCATTGGTGTGAAGAGTACTTAATACTAAGTGACCAGTTAATGCTGCACGCAGACCAATCTCAACCGTTTCATGGTCACGCATCTCACCAATTAAGATGATGTCGGGATCCTGACGTAGGAAGGTTCTTAGGATAGTAGAGAAGTCGAGGTCGATTTTAGGATTAACTTGAACTTGGTTAATACGCGGTAGACGATATTCCACCGGGTCTTCTGCAGTGATGATCTTCTTACCCGGCTCATTGAGCTCACTCAGCGCACCATAAAGAGTCGTTGTTTTACCAGAACCTGTTGGGCCCGTTACCAAGATCATGCCATGTGGTCGACGCAGCTGTTTGCGCAGGCGAACCAAGAGGTCTGCAGGAATACCAGAAGACTCTAACTTACGTAGACCTGCTGATTGGTTAAGTAGACGCATAACCACAGATTCGCCGTGTTGTACTGGCATGGTCGACATACGAATGTCCACCGATTGACCTTTAGCACGAATGTTGAAACGGCCATCTTGTGGGAGACGCTTCTCAGAGATATCCAGGTTCGCCATCAACTTTAAACGTAAAACTAAAGCAGAAGCGATATTCACTTCATTAAGCAGAGTCTCGTGCAACACCCCATCAATACGCTGACGCAAGCGCAATACATTGGCATCAGGCTCAATGTGGATATCGGAAGCACCAACCTGAATAGCATCTTCAAACAGCGAGTTAATCAGCTTAACAACCGTAACTTCATCGCTGTCTTCTTCTGCAATATCAAAGTCGAAAGCTTCATTAACTTGGTGCTCGGCATGCAACTGCTCAGCAAAAGATGCTATCTCTTTGGTGCGACGGTAATAACGATCAAAACCATCAACCAATTGGCGCTCAGGAGCAACCACGAACTCCAGTGCGTAATCACCTAATTGGCCAAGCAGTGCCTCTTGAGCGAACAGATCCGCTGGATCACTCATCGCAACACGCAGCGTGTCGCCCTGTCTGCCAATAACCAACGCACGAAGACGTCGAGCATGTACTTCTGGAAGCAGTTGTACCGCTTCAACATCGACCGCAGCACGGCTTAAATCGATAAGAGGAATATCAAGCTGTTGCGACAAGAAGCTCAGCATCTGTTGTTCAGACAAAAATCCAAGCTCAATGAGTGCATCGCCCAACTTTCGGCCCGAGCTTTTTTGAGCAGCAAGAGCTTGTTCCACTTGCGCCTCAGTAATAATGCCCTCTTCAACTAATAGGTCACCGAGTCTTTTTCTTAATCTAATTTGCATTCTTGGCGCCCTCTAGGTCTGAGATTACTTTTAGCCTATCGCGGATAAAACTTTGAGATTGTGATGAGATACCGACACGAACCAGTGCATTTTGATAAGACTGTTTTGCCTGTTCAAACATCAGTTGGCGCTCTTGTTGAATGGCCAAACCTAACCACCAGCGTGCGTTGTCTTGTTCTATTTCGGTCAGTTTTTGATAGCTCTCTAGCGCGATAGTTTCTTGCTGAGCTTTTTGGCTTAGGGCTGCGCGCATTGCAAGGTATTCTTTCGATGCATTGTTAGGTAAATGCAACAACGGGCTAAGTGCCGCCTCAGCTTGATCCGCTTTGACTAGCAGTTTTGATAATCCTAATCGCAGTGCTTCACTATCGATATTCAAACGAATGCCCGCTTGCAAAAGCTCATAGGCTCTTCGGGTATCACCTTTACCAAAATAGAGGATCGCAAGTTTCTGTCTAACTGCTTCATCACGAGGTGTGTAGCGAAGCGCTTCAGTAAAGCCTTGAAGTGCACCATTTAGATTATTGGCATCAAGCGCCTTCTTAGCTCGGCCAACAGCATTGGCGGCCAATTGCTCCGGAGTAAGCTCGACTTGCTCAACGACAATCCCACTCGCTGTGTCTTCCGAAGTTGAAGTTGCTTCAGGTGCAATAGCTTTCGTTTGAGTTACTGACTCATTCGCCTGAGTGCTGGTTGTTTTTGTGCTTGCCAACAACACAGGTTTTTGTGTCGTTGTAGCCATCGGTACATCAGCAGTTTTTGCAACACTGACTTTGTCTTGGCTAACTTTTACAGGTTCTGGTGATGCGGCAACCGATACCGTTGCTGGTTTGACATTTGAGGTTGATGCGTCCGCTTTATCCAGTGCTTTTTCAGACACAGGTTGTGATTCTTTTAGCACCATCTTTTTCGTCGGGGACTCTGCTAATACTGGTGCTGAAACAGCTTCATTTGAGGTTATTTCATCATTCACCGAACCAGTTAGCGCAACAGATTCTGACTCAACACTTGACCCTTGAGACACAGCCCATCCGCCCATCGCTAAACTCAATGAGAAGCCAGCAGTCACCCAAATCCATGGTGAACGTGTTTTTATCTTTGGCACCTCAGCAGCTTCAATCGCCACCTTGGATTCTTTCTTAGCCAATTCTGATAAGGCGTTATTTATGGTACTCATGATTCACTCCAACCCCACAAAATTGGCTTTTTAAACTTAGGTTTCGATACATCGTAGGTTTCATGCATCGCTGAAAACAGGTGCTGGTTTTCTACGGTCTGCTTATGTTCGCTAAAGGCCATTAACAGCGCTTTATGACAGAGTTGATTGATAAGCCTTGGTACACCTCTACTAGACCGCCAAATCGCTTTCTTGTGGTTCAAACTAAACAGAGTTGATGAACCACCAGACTTACTGATTCGATTGTCGATGTAGGCCACCGTCTCATCAAGGTTCAGTGTTCGTAAACAAGAGCTAAAGGAAATACGCTGACGAAACTGTCTTAGATGATGTGCGTTTAGACGAGTTTCGAGCTCAGGCTGACCCAACAGTACAATCTGCAGCAACTTGGTCGATTCCGTCTCTAAGTTACCGAATAGTCGTAGTGTTTCTAGCGCTTCATCCGATAATGCCTGAGCTTCATCCAGAATCGCCACCACTCTTTTTCCGGAGTGGTTTAGTTCAATCAACCTATGCTGGATCTCGTCCACCAGCATAGCTTTATTTTGAACATTGAGACCAAGCTCTTTAGCGACGGCGTATCTCAAATCATCTCCAGACAACACTGGATTAGGCAGGTAGATTAATGCCGTATTGTCACCTAAATGGTTTATCAACATACGACAAACCATCGTTTTACCTGTCCCAACTTCACCAGTGATCTTAATGACCCCTTCACCCATATCGAGTGCCGAAAGCACCGTCTGAATCGCTTCAAAATGCGGTGCTAAGCCATAAAAAAGATCCGTATTTGGCGTTAGAGAGAATGGCGACTGTTCAAAACCAAAGTGAGCTTGATACATAACTGCTCACCTCTGTGATGCCGCCATCGCGCAAAACTGCGGATTACTCTTCATCAGGGAACCATTGCTGCAACAGATCACGCGAACGCTCAAGCTCACTCTGCCATGTATTCACACCAACAATCGTCGGCTTCAGCAAGATCACCAGCTCAGTCTTTTGCGTCAGCTGGCTGGTATTGCGGAATAGATGACCAAGTGCAGGAATATCACCAAAGAATGGAACCTTAGAGGTCACATCACTCACGTTAGATTTCATCAAACCGCCGATAACAACAACATCACCGTTGCGCGCACGAATCACCGAATCTGACTCACGGATAGAACTTCTTGCTAATGGCAGCTCTACTGTCCCCGTGGTTGAACCAAGGTTAAGAGATTTAGTCTCCTCACTCACATCAATAACCGCAGGGTGAACGTGAAGGAACACATTGCCTTTGTCATCAATCTGAGGCGTAACATCGAGAGAAATGCCAGAGAAGAATGGTGTTAGCTCGACTTCTGGCGCAACGTTAGCATTATCGCCGCTGCCTACAGCGCTCGAAAGATCCGTCACGTAGTACTCATCAGTACCGACTTTGATCACTGCTTTTTGGTTATTGGATGCCGTCACTCGTGGGCTAGAAAGTACGTTCAGGTCACCTTGAGTACCCATAAAGCTCAACACCGCTTCAAAGCTGCCACCAGAGACAACAATATTTGATTGACCACCTAACAGTGCACCAACAGGATCAAGCCCCGGCAGCGTCACAGGAGTGATAGCACCCGCAGTGTCTTTAACAATGTTGCCAGTACCAATGGTGTAATTCGTGCCATTTGATGAGAACATCTTGGTCCAGTTGATACCTTGTTGGTAACCGTCACTCAATGTCACTTCTAAGATCTTAGCTTCCAAGATAACTTGGCGTTGCAAGCGTTCTTGAGAAATACCCAAGAACTGACGCACTTCGCGAATCTCGTCTGGGTAAGCTCGTACCGTAATCACACTTGCTTGAGGTGTCACGACAACGCTTTGGCCATTACCGCTGCCGATTAAGTGGGTCACCGCCGCTTCTAATTGAGGCCAGAAATCGCTTTCTGAAGTCGTTTCAATCTCAGTACCACCTGTCGATGACGAAGAGTTTGAAGACGTAGAGGAGCTGTTTGAGCTAGAGCTTGAACTAGAAGAGCTCGATGAATTCGAGTCTGAGTTAGTGATGGTACCCGTTGTAATCGTCGTCAATGAGCGACCTGCTCGCTTAAGCTGCAAGTAATCAACAGGGATAGTCACTGTACGCAGGCCAGCAGGGAAGATTTGGATAACCTTACCGCGCTTCTCGATATCGTAGCCGTAAAGATCTTGTACGACAGACAGTACTTCATCCAAGGTTACGTCGGTGAGATTAACGGTAATGTTGCCCGTAACACTTGGGTGAATCGCAGCACTAAATTCAGTACCTTTTACTAGGCTCGCGAAGAAAGCTCGAGCATCAACACGATTGGCTTGAATACGAAAACGCTTAACCGTTTCCATACTTGGCGACATTGGATCATCGTCAAACTGCGGCATCAGATCGTCTTGCACCGACGATGGCAGCTCGCTCAGTGCGCGGCTATTGGCTTCATTAATGGATTCATTCAAAGACTCTTTGATCTCCACAGGATCACGATGGCCCATGGAACAACCAACTAAAGATGAAACTAGAATTGCTACTACAAGTTTACGCATGTCTTCACTCAAACCTTAATTCTTCTTAATATCCAAAGAGAACAGCTCTAACTTCCACTGCTGAGTACTTCTCTGAAGAGTGACGTATTCTGAATCTATTTTTTTTACCTTGTACCCACGAACCACCTCGCCTTGCGAGACAACCTGACCATTTAAGATGGCATAGCATGGGCTTTCACCCTTACAAACTATGCTCTGCAATGAAGGTAAGCGATAACGAGTTGGGGCTTTTTTAACGGGTGCTGCTTTCTGCTCTTTAGGAACCAACCACCCTAGCGGCGCAGTTGGGTCTTGTTCGGCCAGTACCGATGAGCTGAAAAACAGCAGAGACAGCAAAAGAACTCTAACCACCAATGAACTCCTGTCTTGTCCCTAATGTGTAAACCTCAAATACCAAACGAGCTTGTGGATACTCTTCTACCTTGTATTGAAAGGTTCGCCAATAATAGCGAACGGGAAGAGACTCCAGAGCTTGCAGATAAGCAGAGATATCGAAGTACGAACCCGTTAGTTCCATGCGAACCGGATGTACGTAGTACCCCGAGTATTCGCTGGTGCCTTTTTTGTTTGAAATGGGCTCAGGCTTTAATGACTCCAACGACGCTAGCTTTAAACCTTTGCCAGAACTCAAAACACTCTCTAACAACTCTGTCATTTGTGACGGCGAGATCAAGCTATCAATCATCTGAGCCAGATCCATCGAAAGCTCTTGGCTCTGAGCCATCAGCGATTTGAACTCAATATCGATCTCTTTATCGGGGTTTCTATTGAGCTTGGCTTGTAGCACTAACAACTCACCCTCGAGCCTTTGATTTGACTGGGTCAAACTCATGCTCTTTGCACGCTTAGCTTGTAAATCATTGTATGCAGGTTCGACCAATACACTGAATAGGAGCATAAACAGGCCGACGAAACCACACAGCAAAACCAGCCATTTCTCTCTTGAGCTTAGCGCTAAGAATTTATCGCTATACTGCTCCCACCTTTGCATTACTATTTCTCCCTACGGGTGCTTAATTCAAACGTCACAACATCTTGGTCATTACGACCAATCTTCAGTTTTTCAAACGCGCGCCCCACGAGATTAAGCTCATTTTTGAACTGCCCAACCCAATTAGGAATCACCTCGGCAGAGCGAGCGAGTCCTGAAAGATCGAGAGAATCATGAGTCATATAAATGCGAGAAAGCGAGATATCATTGCGCCCCAATTTAGCCAGAGCGTTCATGACGCCAGAATACCCGATCTGTTGGCTTTCGTCGTATTGACCTACAGCCAGTAGGGCGTCTTTTTTAGCTTGAATCTCACGTTTGAGACGCTCAACGGCGGCTACTTTCTCTGGAGAAGGCTTATGCTGGGCTAATTCAACATTAAGCTGCTTCACCTGACTGTTTAATTGATTAGATTTTTGTTGAAGAACAATCAGTTCATCATCAATATGAATTGTTTGATAGTGCATAAAACCATAAGCTGCGAGCATAACAGCAGAAACTAAAGCCCAAGATGCTGCGACGTTAGTAAGAGTAAAGTACTCTTTTTTCGGTTTTAAATGCTCAGGATAGAGATTAACTTTGAATTCAGAGTGCGCTTGAGCGAGCTCTACAAGCAGTGATTCGGAACTTTCGCGCCCATTCTCACTGATCAAAGATACACTAGAACTTAGGGTATTAGATAACGCCTCTTTTAGCTCCGCTTCGTCCTCTTCATCACAACATATTTTTAGCTGTCGTAACTGAACACCTTTAATCTGTGAAGAGAGGTAATCAATTGAACGTTGCAGTTCAAGCGCTAGACCATCCATTTGAAGAGCACTCGAAGCGACTCCAGTTAACGGCGGTACTACGCTACGAATGGAGCGCTGAAAGCACACGGTATGATCGACAAAAGCACCCAGTTTGAAGTGAGCATTTTTGCTGCGTTGCAACAAGATAAAGTTCGATAGCTCGCCCGCACTGTAACCCCAAAGTTCATCCTCAGGCGCCACACCGTTGAGTGTTACTTGAGCTTGGCTTGCCACACTAAGTAGTTTATCAAGTAGCTTTTTCGCAAGAACATAAACTTGAAGTTTGTTCGACGTTGGTAAAGCAACGGCGCTTGCGGTGATCTCAGTGACACGTTCTGACACTAGATCTTTGAGTAGGAAAGGTAATGCAACCGGCCACTCACTCTCAGGGATTTCCGGCTTATCAATTTGATAGGTCTGGTAGTAGCTAGAGCTCACGATTAACTGCAAGCTAGCGCTATTGAAAGCATCACTTGCCAGTGACTTTTTCAGTGCACTCTCCCAATCACCATTCATGATTGGCGTAGCAATAACACTCTTGTCCGCTGCTGAAACATAAACAGCGTCGCTGCTTAATAACACCACTTGAGCTTGGGTGCCGTTTTGGGCTGGCTTTATCTTATTTAAAATCGCTTTTAACTTCATGGTTAACTACTACTCTTACGCCATCGATTTCTTCGGCCAACTTTAACTACCGACTCTGTTTTTACTTTAGGCTTATTCGGTTGAGGTACCGGAATAATTTGCCTCTCTTCATCAAACAATCGTCCTTGATAGCCGTGGATTCCCAACTCAAGCAGAGCATTTTTCTCTGAATTCGTTTCTACACCAACTGCAATTACCTGCGTTGGAGAGTCTCCACAAGCTCCAATCAAACTGCGTACAAACAGTTGATTTTCATGCCTTTGATCGATCTTCTTAACCAAGCTTCTGTGTAGCTTAATGAAATCGACTTTCAAATCTTTAATATAGTGAGTGCTGACAATCGTTCGACCCGCTTGACCGACTGTCACTTTGCATCCGAGCCCTTTTAGCATTTTGGCGACGGGCCTCATGTAATCTAAGTGAGCGATCACATGACCTTCTGAAAATTCAAACCCTAAATGCGCTCGTTGCTGAGTTGAAAGCTGTAATAACTCACTTCTAAACCACTTAAAGTGCTGCTTATTCGCAAAAGGAGTGACATTTAGGTTAATAGAGTAATTCATCAGTTTCGAGGATTCTTTTACCGACTTCAATAAAACACGCAAAACTGATTGATCCATTTGTGCTTGATACCCAATCTGCTCTACTGCTGGCATAAATCGAGAAGATTTGAGTAAGCCTTTCTCTGGATCTTGAATCCTTGCGAATATTTCTCTATGTAATTCATGAACTTGCCCTTTATTGGACGTAAGATAACACTGCTGCGCAAAGATTACTAAGTTTTCCGGCTGCAATGCCTTATCCAATAATGTTCGCCAACGAACACTGCCACGATCCAACTCATTCTTATTCAGTTTAGGGTAACGACTCCAGTTATTACTTCGCTCTAACTGAGCACTTTTCAGTGCCGTCTCCGCTTCATCCATAATCTGGCTGTGGCGCTCGCCTTCGGCATACATGGTCACACCGATGTGGCACCAATTATCCACATCTAGCGGCTCCGGTGGTGACAATTTATCGAGTTGTCTCAAACATTGGGCAGCCAGTGTCGCAATATCTTTACTACCTTGATGAGGAATAAACACGGCAAAGTCCGCATCGTAGTATCGAGAGAAAATAACATCAGGGTAACGTTGGACGATATTGGACAATACTTCACCGACTTCAACGATAAAGGCGTCGGTTACTTGCTTTTCATTACTGTCTCGAACTTGTTCCCACTCTTCGATACGGATAAGCAGCACACCACCACGCGCACCGCTCTCATGCAGAGCCGATTCCAGTTTGTTATCGAAAAGTACCCGATTAGCCGTGCCAGTGAGCTTATCTAAGAAGGTGTGTGTGCGAATAAAGGTATCAAAACGACTGCGTTCTTGGCGGGCGTCTTGCAGTTCTTCAATTAAGACATCAAGGGCTTCACTGGCAGTATATGGCCACTCACGCTCATCCCCCTTAGCGTGAGATTCCACTTGCCCAGCAAGAATCATTCGTCCACGCTCTTCGAGCATTTCAGAGCCCATTAATTGCTCTTTAAGCCATTGCACGCCTCTTGCTAAACAGAAAATGATCAAAGCCACCGCTAAGGTGATCGACCACATTGCTTCCATTGAATAGTTATAGCCAATGTATGGAGGGAGTGCCTTAAATTCGATTTGATAACCAGTATTTCGCTCTAATATAAAGGTGCGCTCATAGAGACGATTCGGGTCGATTTGTGGGGAAGTATCTTTGAAACGATAAACAATACCGGTGGAGTTAGAGAGTTTCATCTCGACGATATTGCTGGCTTGCAACATTTTAGGCATCCAACGCTGCATAGAATAAGCAGCGTCTGGATCTTCCATTTCTTTATCCACGACATCAACAATCCCGACCAAATAGTGATCGAGATACTCTTGCCCAATGCGCTTGAATGAGAGTGTGCCCCCGATAAATAAAATAAACATCGCACTGATAACAATAACAGTAACGAATGCAACCAAGCGGGTGCTCAACTTAAGGGTCGGGGTATATCTCATGAATAACGAAATCCTTTTCAACTCACATTATACCGTACTGCTACGTTATACTATATTTTGCGGTTGTAAATAAAGCGTTAAGAGTTTTGGGTAGCAAAAAGCCGCGACAAACGCGGCTTTTCCATTTTAATACTTTGTTTTCTGATTTACGAAAAACAGAGTTTAGAACGGGATGTCGTCATCAAAATCCATTGGTGGCTCATTGTATTGAGGTTGAGCCTGTTGTGGAGCTTGTTGTTGAGGTGCTTGCTGCTGAGCAGGTGCACTGTATTGCTGCTGTTGTGGTTGCTGAGGTTGACCCCAACCACCTTGCTGCTGTTGGCCGCCCATACCGCCTTGAGCTGGTGCGCCACCTTGAGCACGACCGCCTAGCATTTGCATTACGCCGTTAAAGCCTTGAACAACAACTTCCGTTGTGTAGCGATCTTGACCGCTTTGATCTTGCCATTTACGCGTTTGCAGTTGGCCTTCAATGTAAACTTGAGAACCTTTACGTAGGTATTCACCTGCAACTTCTGCTAGCTTGCCAAACAGAGCCACACGGTGCCACTCTGTTTTCTCGCGCTGTTCGCCAGTTGCTTTATCACGCCATGATTCTGACGTTGCAATGGTAATGTTCGCTACTGCACCGCCATTTGGCATGTAACGAATTTCAGGGTCATTACCTAGGTTACCCACTAATATAACTTTGTTAACTCCACGGCTAGCCATGATTTGCTCCGTCTAAACTCATAGTCTTGAAAATTTTAGCGCATAAGAATAACACGCTTTTTAACAGTGATAAATCGCAATCCGATTCTCTATTGAATCGAAAGAATAAAAACGTAACAAATCATGATATTCAGACGAGTGTTGTTTTTTTCGCCACTTACAAACCACTCATTTACGTGGTGAATTGATATTCAACGCAAGTCATAACAAAGCGACTAGTGATGAAATTCGCATCATGACAGTGTGAACGCTTCCCAATAAACAGTAGAAGGAGCTTTCACATGAAAGTATCGAGGTATACTCGCACATTACACTTTTTATGCTTAGACCTAGAACAGAGTCATCTGTACATCAATGAGATAGAAAATTTACTTTCTATTCCAATGTATAGAATGCCTCCAGGAGAGATAATGTGCATCAACAAAAAGCAGAGCAATCGAATCCTCTTGGTCGATTACAAGCAACTGCCTGACCTGTTTCAGGCTTTCCCTAATCTTGCTGTACTGTGGAAGAACTTTGAAATCATTCTTTTCAATGTCGAAAAGCCACTGCAGACTCAAGAGATCATCCGCTTTGGGCACTTAAAAGGGTTGTTCTACTGCAGCGATACCAAACCGAAAATAGCTGAAGGCATCACAAGGATCATTAATGGAGAGAATTGGTTACCAAGAAAGATCACCAGCCAATTGCTGTTCTATTATCGCAATATCGTCAACATCAGCACTTGCCCTGTTACGGTCGATTTAACTATCCGAGAATTACAGGTGATTCGCTGCCTACAAACTGGCGCTTCGAATACCCAGATCGCAGAAGATCTATTTATCAGCGAGTTCACAGTCAAATCCCATCTTTATCAAATCTTTCGTAAACTGGCTGTAAAGAATCGAGTGCAAGCTATAGCGTGGGCAAACCAGAACCTAATTTCATAACTTGCCAATATCAATATTTTTGAGGACAGCTCCAATAAAGCATACGGATTGTTGCTGAATTTTCGACATTACCTGTGCTAGAGTTGCCCTCAGAAATGTTCAGCACACTGAGCTGATTCGATAATTATTAAAGATATAGGGTTTTTACCATGATTAAAAAGTGCCTTTTCCCGGCAGCTGGCTACGGTACACGTTTCTTACCTGCAACTAAATCGATGCCAAAAGAGATGATGCCTGTTGTGAGCAAACCGCTCATCGAATATGGCGTTGAAGAAGCAATTGAAGCGGGCATGGACGGCATGTGTATCGTAACAGGCCGTGGTAAGCACTCGATCATGGACCACTTCGACAAGAACTACGAACTTGAACACCAAATCAGCGGTACTAATAAAGAAGAACTGCTATACAACATTCGTGAAACCATTGAAGCAGCAAACTTCACCTATATTCGTCAGCGTGAAATGAAGGGCTTAGGTCACGCAATCTTAACTGGTCGTGAGCTAGTAGGTGACGAACCGTTTGCTGTGGTACTGGCTGATGACTTATGTGTAAACGAGCAGCAAGGTGTACTTGCGCAGATGGTCGCTCTTTACAAACAGTTCCGCTGTTCAATTGTTGCGGTACAAGAAGTGCCAGCAGACGAAACACACAAATACGGTGTGATTTCAGGTGAGATGATTAAAGACGACCTTTACCGTGTTGATGACATGGTAGAGAAACCAGAGCAAGGTACTGCTCCGAGCAACCTCGCTATCATTGGTCGCTACATTCTGACTCCAGATATCTTCGAACTGATTGAGAACACAGAACCTGGTAAAGGCGGCGAAATTCAAATCACCGATGCGCTACTAAAACAGGCCCAAGCTGGTTGTGTACTTGCGTACAAATTTAAAGGTAAACGCTTCGACTGCGGTAGCGTTGAAGGCTATATCGAAGCAACGAACTTCTGCTACGAAAACCTATACAAAAAAGACGCACAGAAAGTTGAGCTAGACAAACACTCAACCAAGAAAGAAGCGTAATCACTTCCCATTTTTACTCTAGTTTAAAGGCAGCTCTACTGAGCTGCCTTTTTTGCACTGTTTTTTTATCCAGTAAAACTTTGCACAAAACTCACACTATGTAATACTTTAGCCACTGAAAATTACATGGTTGCCTGAAATGGATAAAATTGAAGTAAGGGGTGCTCGCACGCACAACCTCAAAGATATAAACCTAACAATCCCAAGAGATAAATTAATTGTGATTACGGGTTTGTCTGGGTCTGGTAAGTCTTCACTGGCTTTCGACACCCTGTATGCAGAGGGTCAGCGTCGTTACGTTGAGTCACTGTCTGCCTACGCTCGTCAATTTTTGTCCCTTATGGAAAAGCCCGATGTTGACCACATTGAAGGCTTGTCTCCGGCGATCTCTATCGAGCAAAAGTCGACATCCCATAACCCGCGCTCAACAGTGGGAACAATTACAGAGGTCTATGACTACCTGAGACTTTTGTATGCTCGCGTTGGTGAACCTCGCTGTCCAGATCATCATATTCCTCTTGCAGCACAAACCATCAGTCAAATGGTCGATAAAGTGCTCGAACTGCCTGAAGGCTCGAAGATGATGCTGCTTGCTCCTATCGTTAAAGAGCGTAAGGGTGAGCATGTTAAGACGCTGCAAAACCTTGCAGCTCAAGGCTTCATTCGAGCAAGGATCGACGGTGAGACCTGTGATCTTTCCGATCCACCAGCACTAGAACTACATAAAAAGCATACGATTGAAGTTGTGGTCGATCGCTTTAAGGTTCGCCCAGATCTTCAACAACGACTCGCTGAGTCTTTTGAGACCACACTTGAGCTGTCTGGCGGTATCGCTGTTGTTGATTGGATGGACGATAACGATCAAGAAGAGATTGTATTTTCGGCTAACTTCGCTTGTCCTAAATGTGGTTATAGCATGCAAGAGCTTGAGCCACGACTGTTCTCTTTCAACAATCCAGCTGGTGCCTGTGGTACCTGTGATGGCCTAGGTGTACAACAATATTTCGACCCAAGCCGCATTATTGTTGACGACAACCTAAGTATTGCCGACGGTGCCATTAAAGGTTGGGATCAAAAGAACTATTACTATTTCCAAATGCTCACTTCGCTCGCTGAGCACTACGGATTTGATCTGTTTGCGCCGTTCAACTCTTTGCCAAAGAAAACTCAAGACATCATCTTGAAAGGATCGGGTCGCACAGAGGTTGAATTCAAATACATCAATGATCGTGGCGATATTCGAGTTAAGCGTCACCCGTTTGAAGGTATTCTGAATACGTTAGAGAGACGCTACCGTGATACTGAGTCGAACTCAGTTCGTGAAGATCTTGCGAAGTATATTTCAACTAAGTCCTGTTCTAGCTGTGGCGGTACCCGCCTAAGACTCGAAGCGCGCAATGTATTTATTGGTGATACCACCTTGCCACAGATTGTTGAACTGAGTATTGCTGATGCCTTGGCATTCTTCCAAAACCTGCAATTGAGCGGTCAGCGCGCACAAATTGCCGAAAAGGTAATGAAAGAGATCAACGACCGCCTACACTTCTTGGTCAACGTTGGCTTGAACTATCTCAACCTATCGCGCAGCGCAGAGACACTTTCAGGTGGTGAAGCGCAACGAATCCGACTTGCAAGCCAAATTGGTGCAGGTCTAGTTGGCGTTATGTATGTTTTGGATGAACCTTCCATTGGTCTCCACCAGCGCGATAACGAGCGACTACTACAGACTCTCGTACACCTTCGCGATCTTGGTAACACCGTTTTAGTGGTAGAGCATGATGAAGATGCGATTCGCTGTGCCGATCACGTGATTGATATTGGTCCGGGCGCTGGTGTTCATGGTGGTAATGTTGTAGCCGAAGGCACCATGCAAGAGATCATCGACAATCCAAACTCTTTGACTGGCCAGTACCTCAGTGGCGTAAAAGAAATTGCAGTACCAAAAGAGCGTACTCCAATCGACAAGAAGAAAGTCGTAGAGCTGATTGGCGCGACAGGCAACAACCTTAAAGAGGTGACAGCGACAATTCCTGTCGGCCTGTTCAGCTGTATTACGGGTGTGTCAGGTTCTGGCAAATCAACTCTGATTAACGATACCTTCTTTAAGATCGCCCACACGCAGCTTAACGGTGCCACAACTGCAGTTCCTGCACCATATAAGAAGATAAAAGGTTTAGAGCATTTCGATAAGGTTATCGATATCGACCAAAGCCCAATTGGACGCACGCCACGTTCTAACCCAGCGACCTATACCGGTATCTTCACACCAATTCGTGAACTGTTTTCGGGTACACAAGAAGCACGTTCTCGTGGTTATAAGCCTGGCCGCTTTAGCTTCAACGTTCGAGGTGGACGCTGTGAAGCCTGTCAGGGTGATGGTGTAATTAAAGTCGAAATGCACTTCTTACCAGATGTATACGTTCCTTGTGATGTATGTAAGGGAAAACGCTATAACCGTGAAACACTGGAAGTACGCTATAAAGGCAAAACCATCGATGAAGTATTAGAGATGACAGTCGAAGATGCTCGTGAATTCTTTAACCCAGTTCCAGTGATCGCACGTAAGCTCCAAACATTAATGGATGTGGGCTTATCATATATTCGACTTGGACAAGCCGCGACAACGTTGTCTGGTGGTGAAGCACAGCGTGTTAAATTGGCTCGTGAGCTATCTAAGCGTGATACAGGCAAGACTCTGTACATCCTAGATGAGCCGACTACAGGTCTTCACTTCCACGATATCCAACAGCTATTGACTGTTCTGCACCGTCTGCGTGATCACGGAAACACAGTCGTAGTCATCGAACACAACTTGGATGTGATTAAAACCGCAGACTGGATCATCGACTTAGGCCCAGAAGGTGGCCAAGGCGGTGGTGAAATTATTGCTGCTGGCACGCCTGAAGATGTGGCGTTGGTCGAAGGCTCTCACACAGCTCGCTTTCTTAAGCCTATGTTAACTATGAAATAGGTCTACAATAGCGCTCAGCGAATAAGACGAAAAGTGTTAAAGTATCGGGGGCTTGTTCTAATTGGACAAGCCCCGTTTTTATAAGGTTAAGGATCTATGGCGACAATACACACCAGTGGTACACAGCTTGAGGGTCAAGTGACTCAACTCCCGCTCAATAAGCCCTTTTTGGTTTCTTTGGCCGTTGTCTTTCTCATCGCTATGCACTTTTTTATGCCTAACCCTGGTGGTTCAGGCTTAGCACTCTCCTTCAATCCTACCACTTGGCTGGCCTTGAGCGTTACTCTAGCAGTTGGTTTTTATCAAATGGCCAATAACCGTGTTATCAAATACTCAAAGCTCACTATTGGGCTTCTGATTAGCTGCATAATTCTTACACTGCCAGTCCTATACAGTAACGCAGCGCCTTCCGGTGCTTCAGGCCGCTTGCTCGGGCTATGGACGGGTTTCTCTTTTTTCGTTCTTCTTCAGCAGTTCAAGTTTAGTAATAAACATAAGCAGCGCTTACTCTGGTTCATTGTACTCGCCGTTATGATCCAAGCTCTGTTTGGTTACTTCCAGTACTTTTTCTTAGAAGCTGGCAATATGTTTGGCTACAACACCAAAGCCAACCGCCCTTATGGTATTTTCCAGCAGCCAAATGTGATGGCGAGCTTTCTCGCAACTGGCTTTGTGCTTTCTGCATATCTTCTGGCGAGACAGCCGACCAAATACAACCTTAAACTGAGCGAGTCATTTCTGCTCTATCTCATGCCTGCGATCACAGTACCACTGCTGATCATCATAGCATCCCGGACGGGTTGGCTAGCTAGCATATTGAGCTTTGTCCTTATCCTGCCATACCTTTACAAGTTTTCGACCAAGAAACGTTTTTACGGCTGGTGCGGTTCTGTATTGCTCGGATTGATTGCTGGTTTTGCTATTATCAACTTACAGGCAGCTGATAGCTTAGCCAGCAAGCGTACACACTTAGAAAGCCCTCGAGCTTATACTTTTCCGCAAGCCCTCGATATGATGGTAGAAAAGCCATTCTCTGGTTATGGCTACGGTAAATTTGAGTCTGAATATACGCTGTACACAGCACGTCAACATCAACTCAACTCCAATTATCACCCGGGGCTTCCTGCGATGGACCACCCGCACAATGAGTTGTTATTTTGGGGTGTTGAAGGGGGTATTGTACCGATCATCGGTATTCTACTTGCAGCGGCTTTGGTCGCAGGTCGGATAACGACCGCAACAAAGGGAACACAGTTAGCTCTGTTCGCGTTGTTTATCCCGATCGTTCTACACTCACAACTTGAGTACCCGTTTTACCACTCGGCCATTCACTGGATCACCTTTATTGTGCTCCTTTACTGGGTTGATCAACGCACTTCCTACCATTACCAAAAAGGATTTAGCGTTATCAGTAAGACCTTATTTAGAGTAACGAGCTTGGTTGTGCCAATTCTTGTCAGCTTCTATATGTTGAGCGCCTTACACACCAACTATGTGCTTACCAAGTTTGAGAAATCACAGCCTAAAAATCCGGATATTCTGAAAGAGGTTTCGAACCCTGTGGTTTGGAAAGATCGCTACGATTGGGATATTTACAGTACTTATCTCAATATAGGACTCTATCAAGAAGATCCAAAACTGATTCAGCCGTATATCGATTGGTCTTTGAATATCATCAAGTCAAAACCACGACCTGCGTTTTACAACAACCTGATCTTGGCTTACCAAGGCTTGGGGGACGAAAGCAAAGCCGAACAGATTCGCAGCGAAGCGCAATTCCTGTTCCCTAATAGAGATTTTTCGACCGTGCAGTATCAGCGCCCATCACGGGTAAAGTCATCGACATCATCAGCGCAAAGCAGCGCTCAATAGCACCTAATAAAAAAGGCGAACGAGATAACCCGTTCGCCTTTCAAATCAATGATACGAAGTATTTACTTCAAAACATCCGCCAGAGCTTTCAAACACAAGGCAACATTCTCTTTGCGAGCGCCATAACCCATTAAGCCAATTCGCCACGCTTTCCCGGCTAATGCGCCAAGACCCGCGCCAATCTCTAGATTGTACTCCTCAAGCAATCGTGTGCGAACAGCTGCTTCATCAATTCCTTCAGGGAAATACACCGCGTTCAATTGTGGTAGTCGACTTCCCTCTTCAACCACAAAACTTAAACCAAGAGATTCAAGCCCTGCCTTTAGCTCACGGTGCGCTGATTGATGACGCTCCCAGGCATTCTCTAACCCTTCATTACGGAGAATCACCAAGGACTCATGCAAAGCGTACAGGCTATTTACCGGCGCAGTATGATGATAGCTACGTTTTCCTTCACCACTCCAGTACCCAAGCACTAAGCTCTGATCTAAGAACCAGCTTTGCACAGGCGATTGACGCGCTTTCATCTTCTCTACCGCTTTTTGAGAAAAAGTCACAGGCGAAAGACCCGGAACACAAGACAAACACTTCTGACTACCCGAGTAGACGGCGTCTAACTGCCATTCGTCCACCAGCAGCGGGACTCCACCCAATGAAGTCACAGCATCTACGATTGTTAGTGCGTTAGAACGACGAGCAACCTGAGAAATCGCTTCCGCATCCGTAAGGGCGCCCGTTGATGTTTCTGCATGAACAAACGCAACAGCAACGGCATCTGGGTGTTCGGACAGTGCCTGCTCAACTTTATCGACGGAAACAGGTTTCCCCCACTCATCGTCAACCAGAATAGCTTCGCCACCGCAGCGAACTACGTTTTCACGCATTCGCTCACCGAATACACCATTACGGCACACAATCACTTTTTCGCCGGGTTCAATCAGATTGACGAAACAAGTTTCCATACCTGCACTACCCGGCGCTGAGACAGCAATCGTAAACTCATTTTCCGTTTGAAAGGCATACTTTAATAGCTGCTTCACCTCATCCATCATATTGATAAACAAAGGATCTAAATGGCCAATAGTAGGACGACTCAGAGCCTGTAGCACTCGAGGGGAAATATCAGAAGGCCCCGGTCCCATTAGCGTGCGATGAGGAGGAAAAAAGCTTTCAGCGATGGCTGTTGTGTGCAGGTTCGACATAATTATCCCTTATGTTTATGACATGAACCTTCCACACTAAAGCAAATCCACTACCTCAGCAATTAGTCGAAAGTCTCGAGGTCAAACCAGTGTCACAGAATTGTTAAATTTATTTTCACTTTATCTTGAGTTACCGATTGACATTCTTACCGCAAACACGTTCAATAAAACAGCTATCAAGCAGAAGAGGAGCACTGCCCAGGTAGATGTTTTGTGGAACCACATTTCCAATACAGAACATTCAGGGGGAGCAGTGCCGAGGTAACAGAAACATGTCGGGTTTCTGTTATCGGTTAATCGGGCTGAATCCCATTAACTGTCATCATTCCAATATGATGAGGAGCTTCTGAGGTTTACAATTCAAATACACACCTCTCTTTTTGCTCTAAACCCTCTCTTCAAAACATTGGACGTTGGATTACCAACAGTAATTTTTATTTTAGGAAGTCGGGAGATTTATCGTGAGCGCATCTAATGTAGCTGGTTCTTTTAATGTCGCTAAGTTCGGTGGGACAAGCGTTGCTAACTTTGAAGCAATGAGTCGCTGTGCAGCCATTATTGAGAATAACCCCAATACCAAGCTTGTTGTCAGCAGTGCGTGTTCAGGCGTCACCAACCTTTTAGTTGAATTAGCTAACGGTGTGCAAGACCAAGGTCGCCGCCAAGAGTTAATGAGCCAACTAACAGATATTCATCACGCGATTTTGGATCAACTCGCAGAGCCAATGAGTGTCGAGAAAGAGATCCATACGATTCTGGACAATGTAGCGAGTGCTGCAGAAGCTGCATCTTTTCAATCAAGTGCCAAGTTAACTGACCACTTAGTGGCGTGTGGTGAGCTAATGTCGACTCACCTTTTTGCGCAAATTCTTCGAGAGCGTGGCGTATCCGCCGTCAGATTTGATATTAGAGAAGTGCTGCGTACCAATGACGCTTACGGCAAAGCAGAACCTCAACTGGAGCAGATCTCGCAGCTTGCTCAAGAGAAACTGATTCCTTTATGTCAAGAACACGTCGTCATCACTCAAGGCTTTATTGGTGCGGACGATGAGGGCAATACAACCACACTTGGCCGTGGCGGAAGTGACTATTCAGCAGCACTAATTGCAGAGTCAGTATTAGCTTCTGGTCTAGAGATTTGGACTGATGTTCCGGGAATCTACACCACAGACCCTCGTATCGCCCCTAAAGCTTCACCAATTCCAGAGATCAGCTTCAGCGAAGCATCTGAAATGGCAAATTTTGGCGCTAAGATCTTACACCCATCTACATTAGTGCCAGCACTACGTCATCAGATTCCTGTTTTTGTCGGTTCATCTAAAGAACCTGAAAAAGGCGGTACTTGGATTCGTCAACAAGTAGAGAGCTCACCACTGTTTAGAGCACTTGCCCTGCGTTGCAACCAAACCATGGTTACACTGCGCAGTGCGAACATGTTCCACGCATACGGCTTCTTGGCGAAAGTATTTGAGATCCTCGCTAAGCATAAGATCTCTGTTGATCTTATTACGACTTCAGAGATCAGTGTCTCTCTGACACTCGATCAAACAGACACTTCTGGTGGTGCCCCGGAGTTGCCTGAAGTTGTACGCAAAGAACTTGAAGAGCTATGTACAGTAGAAGTTGAACACAACCTATGTCTTGTTGCGCTTATTGGTAACAATATGAGTGAGAGCAAAGGCTATGCAAAACAAGTCTTCAGCACTCTAGAAGACTTCAACTTACGCATGATCTGCTACGGTGCGAGCCCACACAATCTTTGTTTCCTAGTGCATGAGTCTGTCTCTCGTTCGGCAATTCAAAAACTACACCAAGAGTTGTTTGAGCAAGAGTAAAATAATCAATTAGATACAAAAAGGGTTGCTCAATGGCAACCCTTTCTCTTTCTAGTCGATCTTAGTTAATGTTTGGACCTAACCACTTCTCTGCTTCCAGCGCATCCCAACCCTTGCGATCAGCGTAGCTATCTACTTGATCTTGCTGAATCTGAGCAATTGCAAAGTAGCGTGAATCAGGGTGAGAGAAATACCAACCCGATACTGATGCACCTGGCCACATCGCATAACTGCTCGTCAAAGACATATCGATCGTCTCTTCCACTTTCAGTAGCTCCCACAATGAGCCTTTTTCAGTATGCTCGGGACATGCAGGATAACCCGGTGCTGGACGGATACCTTGGTACTTCTCACGAATCAACTCATCATTCGATAGGTTTTCATCGGCGGAGTAACCCCAGATATCTTTACGTACTTGCTCATGTAAGTACTCTGCAAATGCTTCAGCAAGTCGGTCAGCTACTGCTTGTATCATGATAGCGTTGTAGTCATCGCCCGCAGCTTTGTATTCATCAGCAAGCTCACGCTCTCCAATACCACCGGTTACGGCAAAGGCGCCGATCCAATCTTTCTTACCAGACTCTTTTGGCGCAATGTAATCAGACAGACAGTAGTTAAAACCTTTTGGCTTTTCTGTTTGCTGACGTAGGTTATGCAGAACCTTAGCAACCTCAGTGCGTGATTCATCAGTGTAAACCTCAACATCATCACCAACACTTGCTGCAGGGAACAGCGCACACATACCACGAGCTTTAAGTAAGCCCTCGCGTTCAACTCGATCAAGTAGGTCATTGGCGTCTTTGAATAGACGTTTTGCCTCTTCGCCTACTTCTTCATGTTCAAGAATTGCAGGGTATTTACCCACTAGCGACCAAGTCATGAAGAATGGAGTCCAGTCAATGTAACGACGCAAGGTTGCAACATCAAAATCATCATAAACATGCACACCCGGCTTGGCTGGAGCTGGCGGCGTATAGTTTTCCCAATCAATAGCGACTTTATTCGCTCGAGCTTGCTCTAACGTTACAGGCTTAGTGCGAGGTTTTTTACGGTTGTGCTGATCGCGAACACGCTCATAATCCAAATCTAGCTTCTCAACAAATGCAGGACGAAGCTCATCAGATAACAGGGACGTACATACCCCAACCGCTCTTGATGCGTTGTTCACATACACCACAGGGTTCTTGTAGTTCTGTTCAATCTTAACTGCAGTATGCGCCTTGGAAGTTGTTGCACCACCAATCAACAGTGGCAAATCGAAATCCAAACGTTCCATCTCTTTAGCTACATGCACCATCTCATCGAGTGATGGAGTAATTAGGCCAGATAGACCGATAATGTCGACATTCTCTTCTTTAGCGACTTTTAGGATCTGTTCGCAAGGAACCATCACTCCAAGGTCAATAATCTCGTAGTTATTACACTGCAGTACCACGCCCACAATGTTCTTACCGATATCGTGAACATCACCTTTTACAGTAGCGAGCAAGATCTTACCGTTTGAAGAACCAGCTTGCTTAGAAGCGTTAATGAAAGGCTCCAAATGTGCAACGGCTTGCTTCATTACACGCGCTGACTTAACTACCTGAGGAAGGAACATCTTACCTTCACCAAACAAATCACCAACCACATTCATACCATCCATTAGAGGGCCTTCAATGACCTCTAATGGCTTACTGGCATTCAAACGAGCTTCTTCAGTATCTTCGACGATAAATTCAGTAATACCTTTGACAAGTGCATGCTCTAGGCGCTTCTCAACCGCCCAAGTACGCCACTCGAGTGCGGAAGCATCTTCCTCTTTACCAACACCTTTATTAGCGTATTCCGCAGCGATATCCAGTAATCTCTCAGTCGAGTCATCACGACGGTTAAGAACAACATCTTCTACCGCTTCACGCAGTTTATCTGGGACGTTATCGTAAATTTCAAGCTGACCAGCATTAACGATACCCATATCCATACCGTTCTTGAAACAGTGATACAGGAACACTGCGTGAATCGCTTCTCGAACGTAGTTGTTACCACGGAAAGAGAACGAAACGTTAGATACACCGCCTGAAATCATCGCATATGGAAGGTCGCGTTTGATGTCTGCTACCGCGTCAATGAAATCAACCGCGTAGTTGTTGTGCTCTTCAATACCTGTCGCAACCGCAAAGATGTTCGGGTCGAAGATAATATCTTCCGGCGGGAAACCGACTTCATCCACCAAAATATTGTATGCGTTAGTACAAATCTCTAGCTTACGCTGACGGGTTTCTGCTTGGCCAACTTCGTCAAAAGCCATCACGATAACTGCAGCACCATAACGGCGAATCAGCTTAGCTTGCTCAACAAATTTCTCTTTACCTTCTTTCAAAGAGATCGAGTTAACGATGCCCTTACCTTGAATACACTTAAGGCCAGCTTCGATGACTTCCCACTTCGAAGAGTCGACCATAATAGGCACTTTAGAAATTTCAGGTTCAGACGCACATAGATTTAAGAAACGCACCATGCACGCCTCAGCGTCTAGCATGCCTTCGTCCATGTTGATATCAATGATTTGCGCGCCATTCTCAACTTGTTGACGAGCAACTTCCAAAGCTTCGTCATAAAGCTCTTCTTTAATCAGACGCTTGAATCGAGCAGAACCGGTAACGTTGGTACGTTCGCCAACATTGACGAACAAGGTGTCTTTTTCGATGGTGAGGGGCTCTAATCCTGATAGGCGGCATGAGACAGCTAACTCAGGTAAAGCACGCGGCTTAACATTGTCGACCACATTAGCCATATGGCGAATATGTTCTGGCGTGGTACCACAACAACCACCGATTAGGTTTAGGAAACCGCTCTCCGCCCACTCTTTTACATGAGAGGCCATATCTTCAGGAGAGAGATCATATTCACCAAATGCATTAGGAAGACCAGCATTGGGGTGAACTGAGACAAATGTTTCTGAAATGCGAGAAAGCTCATCTACATATGGGCGCAGCTCATCTGGTCCTAGGGCACAGTTTAAGCCAAAGGATAGCGGGCGAACGTGGCGTAATGAATTGTAGAAAGCTTCAGTTGTTTGACCGGAAAGCGTTCGACCTGATGCGTCAGTGATAGTACCTGAGATCATAACAGGCAGAGTAATACCCAACTCCTCGAACACGGTATCAACTGCAAATGCACAAGCCTTAGCGTTTAGAGTATCGAAAATGGTCTCAATCAGGATCAGATCGGAGCCACCTTTGATCAGCGCTCGGGTTGATTCGGAATAAGCTTCCACTAACTCATCAAAGCTAACATTTCGATAGCCCGGATCATTTACATCAGGAGAGATCGAACAAGTACGGTTAGTTGGACCAAGCACACCAGCGACATAGCGAGGCTTTTCCGGTGTTTTCGCTGTCCACTCATCAGCGGCTTCACGCGCTAGCTTGGCTGCAGCAAAGTTAATCTCTTCGCTAAGGCTTTCCATATCATAGTCAGCCATCGCAATGGTGGTTGCGTTAAAGGTATTGGTTTCAAGGATGTCTGCGCCAGCTTCTAAGTAAGCTGAATGTATGTCCTTAATAAGCTGAGGTTGAGTAAGTACTAAAAGGTCGTTATTACCTTTAAGATCACTATGCCAATCAGCAAAGCGCTCTCCTCTATAATCCTGCTCTTCCAGTTTGTAGTTCTGAATCATGGTGCCCATGCCACCATCGATCAATAGAATTCGTTGCTTTAATTGAGCTTCGATCTGTTGCTTTACATTACTTCCCACAGTACAGCCTCATTCCTTTAATTATCACTCCATCCTATCACACATTAAAAAGGAGTCTAGACGTCTAAACGGAGAATTTGATAACTAATCTATGACAAAAAACAGTTTGCTATTTAAGCGATAGAGGACGAAAATTCATGTTCATATTTTGTTACATATCGGAAATCCAATGTCGGTCTACTACACACTTTGCTTTTTATCTGCAGCAGCAATGTTGATAGCGTTTGTAAACAGCAAGATAGGAAAGATGCAAACCACTATCGCCATTACTGCTGGTTCGATGATGCTTTCACTGATTATCCTGATTGCTGGTCAAAACAATTGGTTTCAGTTGTCTGAAATCGCTTCAGACACAGTGGCAAGTATCAACTTCGAAGATTTTCTACTCAAAGGGATTTTAGGTTTCCTACTATTCGCAGGTGGGTTAGGGATTAAGCTACCCAACCTCAAAGATCAGAAGTGGGAAATCACGGTACTCGCATTGGGCGCAACTCTGTTTTCTACTTTCTTTATTGGATTTGTGCTTTACGGATTCTGCCAGGTTATCGGCATTCAGTTTGATCTTATCTACTGCTTACTGTTTGGCTCTCTTATTTCACCGACTGACCCAATAGCAGTACTCGCGATCGTTAAAAAACTCGATGCACCAAAACGCATTTCGACCCAAATTGAAGGTGAATCGCTGTTCAATGATGGCTTTGGTCTGGTTATCTTTGTCACTCTATTTACTATCGCATTTGGTACTGAAGCACCAACGGTAGGCAGTGTAACGATGTTGTTTATCCAAGAAGCCATTGGCGGGATTGTTTACGGCTTTGCATTAGGCCTTCTATTCCATTATCTAATTAGTAACACCGACGACCACTCAATGGAGCTGTTACTGACTATCGGTATCCCAACAGCTGGATACGCTTTTGCAGAAGTACTTCATGTATCAGGTCCATTAGCTATGGTGGTATCAGGTATTATGATCGGCAACTGGACTCGCTTTATCGGTTTCTCAAAAGAGAGTGAAGATCACTTAGACCACTTCTGGGAGCTAGTCGATGAGTTCCTAAATGGCGTGCTATTCCTGCTGATCGGTATGTCGATGCTACTTTTTGAATTCCACGAAGAAGACTGGATCTTAATGGCTTTCTCTGTACCGTTAGTACTAGGAGCACGATACCTCAGTGTATTCTTGTCATACATTGGCTTTAAGCGCTTTAGAAGCTACAACCCATGGTCAGTTAAAATTCTTACTTGGGGCGGATTACGTGGTGGTCTAGCTCTCGCAATGGCTCTATCTATTCCGTCAGGTATCTGGGTCATCGAAGACAAACTGATCGATGTAAAAGAGATCATCCTAGTCATGACATATTCAGTGGTAGTGTTCTCAATCTTGATTCAAGGCTCAACGATTACACCAATGATTGAGAAAGCTAAGCTCGCAGAAAAAGAGTTAAACAAATAACACTCGTCCCCTGTATAGAGGCTGCCTCCTAAGTAGCCTCTATCGTTTCCCTCCAAAACATCTCTTCTGCTAGTCACCATTACTACTCAGCATTAATACATCGAAGCATCCACCGAAAGTCTCACTTTTTGGCAACTAACGAATTAGAACTGACCAAAAGTTAAGTAATAACTAGGTTCAACAACACCAGACCATCTTTTTATTTACGGATTGGGAAGGAATCGGACTAGAAGTTAGGGATTTGAGACTTGTTTTATTCATGTCGCTAGGAGTTGAGTAGTACTTCTTAAACAACAAAAAGCTCCGACATCAGTTAGAGCTCCTGATACTGGTCAGCAAGAACGCTAACTACTTCATAGCTCCTTTGAACTAATGAGCCAAGTCATCTAGCTATCTTAACACTACTCCTTAGAAACACAGACGGAAAACCCTAACATGCCTACCAAGGCTTCAGTACATAGCAAAGTTGAAAATTTCTAAGTCCCAACACAAGCTTTAGAAAGTACAAATACGTTAGCGTTTCAACTAGAGCCTTCAATATGGCAATGCTCTATTGCGCCGACACTTCAAAGACTCGATCGGATAAGTGAGCGATTTGCTTAGCTCTTTAAACACTGTTCCAAATTTAGTATATGGCAAGTGAACTAGGCTAGTGATTCAGAGGTCGACTATGTTGGCACAGCTACTCTCAATACACGCTGTTTTGGTGATCGGGGAATCAGCTATTCTGTTAATGGTATTGAAAGCAAAAAGGCTCTGACGTTAGTCAGTGCCTTTGAATATGGTTGGGGGGACTGGGCCGGCACTCCGGGAATTCGACTATGTTTGAAATCTAACTCTCAACGTATGTATCTCTGGTAACCTCAGAATCCGCTGTTTTATTTTTTGGCAGTCGAATACAAAAAAGCCTCAGCATTTCTGCTGAGGCTTTCGAAGATGGCAGGGGTG
>NZ_JAHGAN010000045.1:0-15729 GCF_030248625.1 Vibrio sp. D420a
GAAGATCAGTACTAGATTCGAGATTCGAGATTCGAGATTCGAGATTCGAGATTCGAGATTCGAGATTCGAGATTCGAGATTCGAGAAGAATTGTTAAGGGTTGGCGTTTGCGTCAATCCTTTTTTATTACTGGTGAATCTAGTACTGATCTTCCGACCAACTATCACTATCCGACATATCCGGAGCACCCGCGATACTGTTCTCTTCGTCGGCCCACTCACCGAAATCAATCATCTGACACTGCTTGCTACAGAAAGGGCGATGTGGACTCTGCTCACCCCACTCAACATCAGTCTGACATTGTGGGCATTTAACGATGGTGATTTTCTTAGACATAATGGTTCTTAGTTGGGTGTGGTTCTAGAATTGTAGGCCTGAGCATGGCTCAAGCCAACTTTAATAAGGTATTTAGCGACAAATAAGCTAGCTGCAGACAGCGAGCTCAAATTCGATATCTTGAGTGCACGCCTGACCACTTTCAAAACACATAAACTTCACGGCAAAGCGGTTTTTATGTCCTGAAATCATTGGGTAAGCGCCATACTGCATTGGAATTGAGAGTCGTAAGATATTGGCCTCTTCAGCATCGCTCTGGAAGAAGCCTGCACGAGCGATTTGTGGTTGGAAGTGACCCGTTTCACGAGTTAGCTTTAACCATAGGGTTAGCGCGTCATACAGAGGCTGTAAGCTATCCATCCAAGCTTTAGCATCGTTCATTCTCTTATCGAGAGGCAGATGTAGCCAGTAGTGCAGAGCCGGTAAGTCAAAGCAGCATGAACCACCCGGAAGGTTGAAACGCTGACGAATGGCACTCAAGAAGCGATCTTCTTTAAGAGATTGGCCAAAGCGTTCAGCTAGCATTAGTTCACGGTAGATGCTGCCGATGTCTTCTAGCAGTGAAGTGAGCATCTCTTGATCGACGCCTTCGACATTGAGCCAGCTCTTGTACGTTACACGCTGCTTCTCAATGTCTTTTGCCAGTTCACTCTTTAGCTGAATTTGCTCAAAGATTTCGATCAGATCGAAGATTGAACGAAAGAATAGTTGGTACTGCTGAGCATCTGAAAATGTTGAAGACAGGTGCAGTTGCCTCAAGAGGGATTCCACTCTTAAGTAGATACGTGTTTTCTCATTTAGAGGATGTTCAAATTTATGAGTGATCATCAAGCAAACCTTCATTCAACATAAGACTATTTTTACCGATCTTGTGTGCTTATTGCTAGATACTTTTGATGTAATTCTGTGATTTGAGGCAAAAGATCTTGGTTTTTAGTATGGTTTTTAATCACGTCGTCCGCAACCGCTAAACGCTGCTCTCGTGAAGCTTGTGATTTGAGGATCGCTTTGACCTGTTCTTCAGAGACATTGTCTCGGTTCATAGTGCGTTCAATCTGAACTTCTGTAGGAACATCAACAATTAAAACGCGATCTGCCATACCTTGCATCTGGTTTTCAATCAGTAAAGGCGCAACGAGTAAACCATAGGGAGAGCGAATGTTTGTCAGCCCTTCTTCAATCTTATTGCGGATCATTGGGTGAAGCAGTGCATTCAACCAAGTTTTGTCTTCTGGATTACTGAAGATCTGTTCACGAAGCTTAGCTCGGTTGAGGGTACCGTCTTCTAGAAGGATCGCTTCGCCAAAATGTTCAGCAATCTGGCGTAGTCCGTCACTGCCGACTGCTACGACTTCACGAGCCACGATATCGGCATCGACAATATCGATGTTGAAGTGCTCTTGAAATAGGTCTGCAACGGTGGTTTTTCCGCTAGCAATGCCGCCAGTGAGGCCAATAATGGTCGCCATAAATTAAATTCCTAAAACCGAAGTAAAATACCAAGCCATAATGTTCTCGCCCCAAATCAAACTTATCCAACCGGCAATAGCGAGGTAAGGACCAAAAGGGAAGGCTTTGTCGATGCCTTGCTGTTTCAATCGCAGCTGAATTAAACCAAACACAAGACCGACAAGTGAAGAGAGCAATATGATCATCGGTAGGTGTTGCCAACCAAGCCAAGCCCCTAATGCAGCGAGGAGTTTGAAATCGCCATAGCCCATGCCTTCTTTGCCTGTCAGGAGTTTAAATAGCCAGTAGACTGACCATAGAGCCAGATAGCCAGCCATTGCTCCTATTACAGAGTCTTGGAGGGAAATAGGACTAATGCCAAACAACGCAAGTGCAATACCTGACCAGACCAATGGTAGAGTGATTTGATCGGGCAGTAGCATGGTGTCAAGGTCGATGAAGGTCGCCGCAATCAAAGCAAAGGTAAAAAAGATCAGTGCGATTGCGTAGTAACTAAAGCCAAAGTGAACTGCAACAAAGCCACACATCACCGCAGTGAGCAATTCAACGAAAGGGTAGCGTGGGCTGATTGGGTTCGAACACTTTCGACATTTGCCTTTCAAAAATAACCAGCTGAGTACCGGAATATTATCGATGGCTCGGATCTGCGTTTCACACTTTGGGCATGTCGAACGAGGCACGCTGAGGTTATACGTCCCCTTTGGCATCGGAATCTTATAATCAGGAAAGCTCTCAGAGCACTCTTGTTGCCACTCTCGCTCCATCATAATTGGTAAACGATGGATAACGACGTTGAGAAAACTACCGATGAGTAGGCTGAAGATAAAAGCTAATACGGGGAATAGCCAAGGATAGTAGTGAAATACTTCCATAGAGTCCTGTCCACTGGGGTCTAACTGGCGAGAGCCATGAGTGTGTCATTGATTATCGCCTATCCTAACACACTCATTAGATTAAAGATCGGTAAGTACATCGCAACTACTAAGCCACCCACTACTGAACCCAGAAAAACGATGATGACCGGCTCTAAGATTTTGCCTAAGTTATCGACGGTATCGTCTACTTCAAATTCATAGATGGTTGCAACCTTGGTGAGCATCTCGTCTAGGTTGCCAGATTCCTCGCCGATCATCACCATCTGCAATACCATTTCCGGAAAGGCTTGGCTGTTACGCATCGCAATATACATCGGCATCCCTGCAGCTGTCTCTTTGTGAACCTCTGTAATGGCGGATTCAAAATGTACGTTGCCTGTGGTTTTGGCGGTCGTTCTAAGGCTCGTTAGGATCGGAATGCCAGAGCTAAAACTGGTTGATAGCGTACGACTGAATTTGGCGATGGAAGCTTTGGCGATGACCCCTCCTATGATAGGAAGCTGGAGTCCTAATCTGCTAAGGGCCAGCCTTATGGAGTAGGAGCGCTTACGAGCTTGAATGATAAAGAGAATAGCACCTGCAAAGCCAAGCAAAGTATAGAAGCTGTAAGCTTGCATCCAGTGCGACAGCGCCATCACCTTTGCGGTGAACCAAGGGAGATCGGCACCAAAGCCTGAGAACATAGATTCAAACTCAGGGATCACCATTGTCAGCATTAGAAATGAGACCGTTAAAGCGGTGACAACCACCATCACCGGGTAGATGAGCGCTTTTATGACTTTTGATTTTAAGCGTTCACTTTTCTCTCGATAGTTAGCCAGCCTTTCAAAGATCTCGGCGAGATTTCCAGACAGCTCTCCGGTTGCCACGAGGTCGGTATACAAGTCATCAAAATGACGGCTTGCAGTTCTCATCGCTTTTGATAGAGGTGTCCCCGCTTCAACGCCTTTGCAGATCTGCGACAAGATCGATTTCATCTCTGCTTTTCTATGATTATCTGACACCAACTTGATGGCTTGGATGATAGGGACACCAGTTCCTAGCATGGTTGCCAGTTGGCGTGTGAGCAGAGTGATGTCTTTTGCTTTGACCCTATGGGTTAGGCGAGTCAGCGCCGAGATGCTTTTTTTCTTTATCTTCTTAATCTGGATGTGCTGTTCGCGCAGCTTGTCTCTGACTTCAAGTTCCGTGAGAGCCAAGGTTTGCCCTGATACTTTTTTCCCTGAGCTGTTAACGCCTCTCCAGTGATAATTCTTGAGTTGTGATTGTTTGGGTTTGATTGCCATAAAATTCACACCGATGTAGGTAGAGAGTTAGATAGAAATAAAACGTCTAGAGATAGAGGACGCGTTGCAATTCTTGATAGCTAGTGACCCCGGACAACAATTTCTCTAAGCCCGAATCTCGGAGTGTTTGCATGCCTTCTTGTTTAGCTAGGGCTTCTACCTCAATCGCATTTGGGCGAGATATGAGGCTTGCTTTCAGCGTGTCAGTGAACGGCATCACTTCATAGATACCCACACGGCCTGAATACCCTTGATTGCACTCGTTACAGCCGTTCGGGTTTGCTTTAAAGAACCTATGGTTAGCATCAATGTTGTGATGGTGATAAATGGTTTGGTCATCGTCTTCAATTTTGCAATGTGAGCATAGTCGTCGAGCGAGACGTTGAGCAATGATGAGGCTCAATGATGAAGCCAAGTTAAAAGGCTCAATCCCCATGTGAGCAAGGCGTGTAACCGTCTCTGCGGCTGAATTGGTGTGTAGCGTTGAGAGGACTAAGTGACCGGTTTGGGAAGCCTTAATCGCAATCTCGGCTGTTTCAATATCGCGTATTTCACCAACCATCACGATATCCGGATCTTGGCGCAGAAAAGATCGCAATGCTTCAGCAAATCCAAAGCCTATCTTTGGCTGTACTTGCACTTGATTGACGCCGCAAAGGTTAATCTCAACTGGGTCTTCGGCGGTAGAGATGTTTCTTTCTGAGGTATTGAGGATTCGAAGTCCAGTATAAAGCGATACCGTTTTGCCACTACCGGTAGGTCCGGTCATAAGAATCATGCCTTGTGGGCGTTTCAGAGCATTAAGGTAGAGCGCCTTTTGTTGTTCACTGTAGCCTAGAATGTCGATATCAAGATTGGCAGCGCTGCTGTCGAGTAAACGAAGCACAATTTTTTCACCCCAAAGTGTTGGCAGAGTAGAGACGCGCATATCGATAGCGATCTCTTGATTGAGCCTTAGCTTAATCCGACCATCTTGAGGTAAACGTCTCTCCGCAATATCAAGTTTGGCTAGGATCTTCAAGCGTGCTGACAGTCGCCGACTTAGGTGCGCTGCCGGTTGTTGGGTCTCTATTAAAATGCCATCGCAGCGTAGGCGGACTCGGTAGTACTCTTCATAGGGCTCGAAATGGATATCAGATGCCCCTTTACGCACCGCATCGACTAGGATTTGATTGATAAAGCGACTGACGGGCGAGTCATCTTGACTAAGATCTTCGACAGAACTGACTTCATCATCAGAAATTTCCACTAAGTGAGCGAGTTCATCTTGGGTTATCTCTTTACGACTGCTATCACCATTGGCAATTACTTTGCCGTAAAGCCGCCGAATGGCCCCTTCAAGTGTGCGATAGTTGGCAACCACCAGTTCAATCTGAAGTCCGGTGGCAAAACGAAAGTCATCTTCAGCTTGTAGGTCAGTTGGGTCGGCAGAGGCTAAGGTCAGCGTGGATGCTGATTTGGCGATCGGTATGACTTGGTGTTGAGTGATGAGTTCGCGCAGACCAAGCTGTTCGCACAACGGCTCGTAGTCGTAATCCGCGAGCGAAATTAAAGGTAAACCCAAGATATGTGCCGTATGCTCGGCAAGGTTATCGGCACTAAACAAGCCATGCGCGATTAAAGCTTCTGGCGTTGAGCCACCAGAAGCTTGCAAGTCTTCCACTACAGCTTGTTCTTGAGTCAGGCTAAGGTGGTTTGCTTGACGCAGAACGGTGGGGAGGTTGGTAAGCATTAGTTTACTGGACACCAATCCGAAACAGCTGCCGTTTGTGTTGACCCATTAGCACAATCTATAGACCAAGTTACACCTGCGGTTGAAAGGGTAGGAGTTATTGTGATCTTATCTCCAGCCAGTAGTTTTCCTTTACTTTGTCCCGCGTCAATCACGGCTTGGATAGTTGTAGCTGCACCACTTACACCTGCAACAGAAGATACAGTGAACGCGCCTAAGTCTTGTGCTGTTGGTACGCCCCCGTTACCCGAAGAACAGTCAGCTTCGCCATTTATCAAACAGATCCCAAGCGAGGTTTTCATTGCAGAAGATGCATTAAGCATTTCACTTGCGTGTGTCTTCATTGTGTAATTCTGATAAGCGGGTACTGCAAAAGCGGATAGGATTCCAATAATCGCCACCACAATCATCAATTCAATTAAGGTAAAACCTTTCTGCTTTGTTTGTCTTTTTTTCATTGTTCTAATCCATTTATCGTCGGTTACAGTGCGAGCACCAGATGGATTAGAGAATAAGAGTCGATATCTAGGTGTGGAATGGCGTTCAGAGAAGGGCGCGAGTCGCTTTGAATTTATTGGTAACTTGTTTCATATGCTGCATGAGATTATGCGATCAAGTTAGATAAGGTGTCTCAATTGTGAAATGCTGGCAATAAAAAAGGCACCTTAGTAAACGGTGCCTTTGATATTAAATGTGTTTTTAATCAATAGATTACGCTTTGAAACGCATCGAAAGATCCATTGCTTTTAGATGTTTAGTCAGTGCACCTACTGAGATGTAATCAACACCGGTTTCAGCAAACTCAGCGATGGTGTCTAGAGTTACGTTACCTGAGTTTTCTAGAGCCGCACGACCTGCGTTGATCTTAACAGCTTCACGCATCATGTCTGTGGTAAAGTTATCCAGCATAATGATGTCCGCACCTGCGCTGATCGCTTGCTCAAGCTCTTCTAGGCTCTCAGTTTCAACTTCAACAGGTTTACCTGGGTTAAGCTTTTTTGCTGTAGAGATTGCTTTCTCGATACCGCCACAAGCGATGATGTGGTTCTCTTTAATAAGGTAAGCATCGAACACACCGATACGGTGGTTGAAACCGCCGCCACATGCCACTGCGTATTTTAGTGCACTACGCAGACCTGGGATTGTCTTGCGTGTATCAAGCAGACGACACTCTGTGTGAGCGATTTTTTCTGCGTAAACGGCCGTTGTTGTCGCACAACCTGATAGTGTCTGGATAAAGTTCATCGCGTTGCGCTCGCCCGTTAGTAGAGCACGAGCTGGGCCAGATAGTGTGCAAAGAGTTTGGTTCGGCTCAACTTTGTCACCATCTTGCACATGCCACTCGATAGTCACTTCACCGCCTAGCTGTTTGAATACTTCGTCAGCCCAAGCTTGACCACAGAAAATACCGTGTTCACGCGTAATGATGGTTGCGCTGTTAACCGCATCCGCTGGAATTAGACTTGCAGTGATATCAGCCGCTGGATCCAGTGTACCGCCTAGGTCTTCTTTGATTGTTTCTGCAACTGCGCGAGAGATCTCTAGTGGAAGCTGCTCTTTTAAGTAGTCAAGGCGTTGGTGGCTGTTATGTGTGTTTTTCATCGCAAATCTAATCTTGAAAGGAAGTGGGGTAGGAATGATACTCTTGCTGCACTGCAAATTAAAGGGTTGAGCCCGCCTTGAGTTAGGTCGAGCTCACACTGATAGCCATTATATATTGAGCAATAAAAGAGTAAGGAGCATGGCGTTTATGATGATCAGCGAAACTGGGTGGTATAGCGCCGCGAAACATCTACCTTCTCCCTTCTATGACGCCCGCCCTCAACAAGATGATGTGTCTTTGCTGGTGGTACATAACATCAGTCTGCCGCCGGGTCAGTTTGGTGGATCTTATATCGAGCAGTTCTTTACGGGTAAGCTCAATCCAGAGGAGCATCCGTTCTTTAGGGTGATTCACAAAATGGGCGTATCTGCGCACTGCTTAATTCGTAGGGACGGAGAGATTGTCCAGTTTGTCTCTTTCCTTGACCGTGCTTGGCATGCGGGTCAGTCGAGTTTTGCTGGCCGAGAGCGTTGCAATGATTATTCGATTGGCATTGAGCTTGAGGGGACGGATTTTGTTGCCTACAGCGAATCTCAATATCGTGCACTGGCTGAGCTAACCGATGCGATTACCCAGCGTTTTCCGCAAATCACAGCAGATCGAATTACAGGGCATCAATACATTGCCCCATTAAGAAAAACCGATCCGGGGCTCTCTTTTGATTGGGTGAAGTACCGTCGACGCTTAACTCTGTAGTGATTCTGATAATCATATATTGGCATATTGGTTTTTACGCCAATGTTAAAGGCTTGTAATCGTTCTGGATGCAGGCCTTTTTTATTTGCTCAAGAGTGTGATGAATCTTTCAAAAGGCCAGATGTGACCAATTGTTAATAGGATTTATTCCCAATCTGTGCGCTTGGTTTGAATTTTAATCAAGGCTGCCTAATCAATCTGAAATATTTCATTTTTATCCTGAAACTTTCTAGCACGAACACTCCCCAAAAGTATTAACGCTGTAAATGGTAAGACCAATTTGGTTGCTGTTTTAAATTTCATTTGTTAAATCATGGTTAATTCACACTGTGTTCTATGATTCAGGTCAATTTTCAGCTGGACAGTGGCGTTTTAATTATGTTAATTTCTGCACCAATTAAAATTGGTATTACCAATTACCAGCAAATAAAAAGAAGAACAGCAAACTATGGCTTATCAAAGGATTCGTCAGCCAAAACTCTCTGATGTTATTGAAAAAGAGTTGGAAAGGTTGATTGTGGAAGGAACACTGGCGCCCGGGCAGCAACTGCCGCCAGAGCGTGAACTGGCTAAACAGTTCGATGTGTCTCGTCCTTCGATCCGAGAAGCGATACAACGTTTAGAAGCCAAGCGCT
This sequence comes from Vibrio sp. D420a, assembly GCF_030248625.1. Taxonomy (NCBI): domain Bacteria; kingdom Pseudomonadati; phylum Pseudomonadota; class Gammaproteobacteria; order Vibrionales; family Vibrionaceae; genus Vibrio; species Vibrio sp. D420a. The sequence continues at coordinate 8,634 of NZ_JAHGAN010000045.1, forward strand.
TACTAACTCGCCGTCAAGGTGGGGGAACGTTCGTCAGTGAAAATATCTGGAAAAGCTTTTCAGATCCGCTCCTGAATTTGTTGTCCACTCACTCCGAAACCCAACTAGACTTGTTGGAATCGCGTCATGCGATGGAGGGAATTTCTGCTTACTTTGCTGCGCTGCGTGGTACCGAAGAAGACTTTGCTCGAATTCAAGCATGCCAAGATAACATTCGAGGCGCGCAAGAAAAGGCCGATATTGAAGCTGAATCGGCAGCTGTGATGGCTTTCCTTATCGCTTTAACGGAAGCGGCTCATAACGTAGTGCTTTTGCATATCGTTCGCAGTTTAGCTCCGTTACTTGAGCAAAATGTCTTAGAAAATCTAAAGCTGTTGCATCGTCGAAAAGACGTTGTGGAAAAAGTGAGTATACATCGAGCTAACATCGTGGATGCGATTGTTTCTGGCCAGCCTGAGAAGGCGCGTGAAATGTCACATTCTCATTTAGCTTATATCGAAGAAACATTGCTGGATTTGACCAGAGAAGAGTCGCGTCGCGAACGTTCACTGCGTCGAATTCAACAGGGTAAAGAGTCGTAATCCTACGGCTTTTTACGTGTTTAGTAGAATCCAACTAACAAAAAGGATAGATCGCCATGTCTGACATGAAGCATGACGTTGATGCTCTGGAAACTCAAGATTGGTTACAAGCTCTTGAGTCAGTAGTACGTGAAGAAGGTGTAGAACGTGCACAGTTCCTACTAGAAACAGTTCTAGAAAAGGCACGTTTAGACGGCGTTGATATGCCAACTGGTATCAACACTAACTACATCAACACCATTCCAGCAGCACAAGAGCCGGCTTACCCTGGTGACGTAACTCTTGAGCGTCGTATTCGTTCGATTATTCGCTGGAACGCAATCATGATCGTATTGCGCGCTTCTAAGAAAGACCTAGACCTAGGTGGTCACATGGCTTCTTACCAATCAGCGGCTGCTTTCTACGAAGTATGTTTCAACCACTTCTTCCGTGCTCCAAACGAGACGGACGGTGGCGATCTAGTTTACTACCAAGGTCACATCTCTCCAGGTATCTACTCTCGTGCGTTCCTAGAAGGTCGTCTAACTGAAGAGCAGCTAGATAACTTCCGTCAAGAAGTAGATGGTAAAGGTATCCCTTCATACCCGCACCCTAAACTGATGCCTGAGTTCTGGCAGTTCCCAACAGTATCTATGGGTCTTGGTCCAATCTCTGCGATCTACCAAGCTCGTTTCCTTAAGTACCTAGAAGGCCGTGGTCTTAAAGATACTTCTGCTCAACGTGTATACGCTTTCCTAGGCGACGGTGAGATGGATGAGCCAGAATCACGTGGTTCTCTATCTTTCGCAGCACGTGAAAAGCTAGACAACCTAACATTCCTAATCAACTGTAACCTACAGCGTCTAGACGGCCCTGTAATGGGTAACGGTAGCATCATTCAAGAACTAGAAGGCCTATTCAAAGGTGCTGGTTGGAACGTTGTTAAAGTTATCTGGGGTAGCAACTGGGATTCACTACTTGCTAAAGATACGTCTGGTAAACTACTACAGCTAATGAACGAAACTGTAGATGGCGACTACCAAACATTCAAATCTAAAGATGGCGCGTACGTACGTGAGCACTTCTTTGGTAAGTACCCAGAGACAGCTGCACTAGTTGCAGACATGACTGACGACGAAATCTTCGCTCTTAAGCGTGGTGGTCACGAGTCTTCTAAGCTATACGCAGCTTACAAAAACGCGGCAGAAACTAAAGGTCGTCCAACAGTAATCCTAGCTAAGACTGTTAAAGGTTACGGCATGGGTGAAGCGGCTGAAGGTAAGAACATCGCGCACCAAGTTAAGAAGATGGACATGACTCACGTTCTACACCTACGTGATCGTCTAGGTCTTCAAGACATCCTAACTGACGAAGCAGTGAAAGAGCTTCCGTACCTGAAACTTGAAGAAGGTTCAGCGGAGTACGAATACCTACACGCTCGTCGTAAAGAACTAAAAGGTTACACGCCACAGCGTCTACCTAAGTTCACTCAAGAACTTCAAATCCCAGAACTAGAAGAGTTTGCACCGCTACTAAGCGAACAGAAGCGTGAAATCTCTACTACGATGGCATACGTACGTACACTAAACATCCTTCTGAAGAATAAAGGCATCGGTAAAAACGTTGTTCCTATTATCTGTGACGAAGCGCGTACGTTCGGTATGGAAGGTCTGTTCCGTCAAATCGGTATCTACAACCCGCACGGTCAGAACTACACTCCTCAAGATCGCGACATCGTTTCTTACTACAAAGAAGCGACTTCAGGTCAGGTACTACAAGAAGGTATCAACGAACTAGGTTCAATGGCATCTTGGGTTGCTGCTGCTACTTCTTACAGCACAAACGATCTGCCAATGATCCCGTTCTACATCTACTACTCTATGTTCGGTTTCCAACGTGTTGGCGACATGGCATGGATGGCTGGTGACCAACAAGCTCGTGGTTTCCTACTAGGTGCTACTGCTGGTCGTACTACGCTTAACGGTGAAGGTCTACAGCACGAAGATGGTCACTCGCACGTACTAGCGAACACTATCCCTAACTGTATCTCTTACGACCCAACATTCGCTTACGAAGTTGCAGTTATCATGCAAGACGGTATCCGTCGCATGTACGGTACTGAGCAAGAGAACGTGTTCTACTACCTAACAGTAATGAACGAAAACTACGCAATGCCAGCAATGCCAGAAGGCGCTGAAGAAGGCATCCGTAAGGGTATCTACAAGCTTGAGTCTTACGCTGGTGACAAGTCTAAAGTTCAACTAATGAGCTCTGGTACTATCATGAACGAAGTACGTAAAGCGGCGACTATCCTAAGCGAAGAGTACGGCATCGCGTCTGACGTGTTCTCTGTAACATCGTTTAACGAGCTAACTCGTGACGGTCAAGATGCAGAGCGTTACAACATGCTTCACCCAGAAGGCGAAGCGAAAGTACCTTACATCGCTCAAGTTCTTGGTAACGAACCAGCAATCGCTGCGACTGACTACATGAAGAACTACGCTGAGCAAGTACGTGCGTTCATGCCAACTGAGTCTTACAAAGTACTTGGTACAGACGGTTACGGCCGTTCTGACAGCCGTGAAAACCTACGTCGTCACTTCGAAGTTAACGCAGGCTACGTAGTAGTTGCTGCCCTAACTGAGCTAGCTAAACGTGGTGATGTTGAGAAATCTGTTGTTACAGAAGCAATTGCTAAGTTCAACATCGATACAGAAAAAACAAACCCGCAATACGCATAAGGTAGAAAAACAATGGCAATCGAAATTAACGTACCTGACATCGGTGCTGATGAGGTTGAAGTAACTGAGATTCTAGTAAACGTTGGCGACAAGGTTGAAGAAGAACAGTCACTGATCACTGTTGAAGGCGACAAGGCTTCAATGGAAGTTCCTGCGTCTCAAGCGGGTATCGTAAAAGAGATCAAAGTTTCTGAAGGCGATTCAGTAACAACTGGTTCTCTAATCATGATTTTCGAAGCCGAGGGTGCAGCGCAAGCTGCACCTGCTCCTGCGGCAGAAGCAGCTCCAGCAGCGGCTCCAGCTCCAGCAGCAGCGGCAGAACTGAAAGAAGTTCACGTTCCAGATATCGGTGGCGACGAAGTAGAAGTTACTGAAATCATGGTTGCAGTTGGCGATGCAGTAGAAGAAGAGCAATCTCTTCTAACTGTTGAAGGCGACAAAGCATCAATGGAAGTTCCTGCACCATTCGCTGGTACAGTTAAAGAAATCAAGATCGCTTCTGGTGACTCAGTATCAACTGGTTCTCTAGTGATGGTATTCGAAGTGGCAGGCTCTGGCGCTCCAGTAGCAGCTGCTCCTGCAGTTGAAGCGGCTCCAGCAGCAGCTCCTGCAGCATCAGCAGAAAAAGAAGTAAACGTTCCTGATATCGGCGGTGACGAAGTAGAAGTTACTGAAGTAATGGTAGCGGTTGGCGACACAGTAGAAGAAGAGCAATCTCTAATTACTGTTGAAGGCGACAAAGCTTCAATGGAAGTTCCAGCTCCATTTGCTGGTACAGTAAAAGAGATCAAGATTGCAGCTGGCGACAAAGTAACGACTGGCTCTCTAATCATGACGTTCGTTGTGGCCGGCACTCCGGTTGAAGGCGCAGCACCTGCTCCTGCAGCGGCTCCAGCTCAAGCGGCAGCACCTGCTCCAGCAGCAGCTCCGGCTCCAAAAGCTGAAGCTCCAGCGGCGGCACCTGCAGCTAACGACTTCCAAGAAAACAACGATTACGCACACGCGTCTCCTGTTGTTCGTCGTCTTGCTCGTGAATTTGGCGTTAACCTATCTAAGGTTAAAGGTACTGGTCGTAAGAGCCGTATCCTTAAAGAAGACGTTCAGTCTTACGTTAAAGATGCACTTAAGCGTCTTGAGTCTGGTGCTGCGGCATCTGGCAAAGGCGGTGACGGCTCTGCTCTTGGTCTTCTACCTTGGCCAAAAGTTGACTTCAGCAAGTTCGGCGAAACTGAAGTTCAGAAGCTTTCTAAGATCAAGAAGATCTCTGGTGCAAACCTACACCGTAACTGGGTAATGATCCCTCACGTTACACAGTGGGACAACGCAGACATCACTGAGCTAGAAGCATTCCGTAAAGAGCAGAACGCAATCGAAGCTAAGAAAGACACTGGCATGAAGATCACTCCACTTGTGTTCATCATGAAAGCTGTTGCTAAAGCTCTAGAAGCGTTCCCAGCGTTTAACTCTTCTCTTTCTGAAGATGGCGAAAGCATCATTCTTAAGAAGTACGTAAACGTAGGTATCGCAGTAGATACTCCAAACGGTCTAGTTGTTCCTGTATTCAAAGACGTGAACAAGAAAGGCATCTACGAGCTATCTGAAGAGCTAATGGCTGTGTCTAAGAAGGCACGTGCTGGTAAGCTAACTGCAGCTGACATGCAAGGTGGTTGTTTCACAATCTCTAGCCTTGGCGGCATCGGCGGTACTGCATTTACGCCAATCGTAAACGCTCCAGAAGTAGGTATCCTTGGTGTATCTAAGTCTGAAATGAAGCCTGTGTGGAACGGCAAAGAGTTCGAACCACGTCTACAACTTCCACTATCTCTATCATACGACCACCGTGTGATCGATGGTGCTGAAGGTGCACGCTTCATTACTTTCCTAAACAGCGCACTATCTGACATTCGTCGTCTAGTACTGTAATTTAGAAAGTAAATATTAAGGTGGCTTTCGGGTCACCTTAATTCTTTATACAAAGTATTTTTTAGAGAACAGTTCCCGCTTTTCTCATAAAGCGAAAGGGAAGTGTTGTCTAGCTCACAGGCTAACTTAAAGCTACTTTCACACTGTTAACATCTCTGTAAAATGTTGGTTGTTTGAAAGCCCAATAATTTAAGAACATCTTCTCAAGCCTGTTAGGGATAATGACTACAAGAGGTCACAATGAGCAAAGAAATTAAAGCCCAAGTTGTTGTACTTGGTTCAGGTCCTGCTGGTTACTCAGCTGCATTCCGTTGTGCGGATTTAGGTCTAGAAACAGTACTAGTTGAACGTTACAGCACTCTTGGCGGTGTATGTCTAAACGTTGGTTGTATTCCATCAAAAGCACTTCTTCACGTTTCAAAAGTAATTGAAGAAGCTAAAGCGATGGCTGAGCACGGCGTTGTATTCGGTGAGCCACAAACTGACATCAGCAAGATCCGCATCTGGAAAGAGAAAGTTGTAAACCAACTGACTGGCGGTCTTGGCGGTATGGCTAAGATGCGTAACGTGACTGTAGTTAACGGCTACGGTAAGTTCACTGGTCCTAACTCTATCCTTGTAGAAGGTGAAGGCGAGTCAACAACGGTTAACTTCGACAACGCTATCATTGCAGCGGGTTCTCGCCCAATCAAACTGCCATTCATCCCACATGAAGACCCACGTATTTGGGATTCAACTGACGCGCTAGAGCTGAAAGAAGTACCAGAAAAACTACTTATCATGGGTGGTGGTATCATCGGTCTAGAAATGGGTACGGTTTACCACTCTCTAGGTTCTAAAGTAGACGTAGTTGAGATGTTCGACCAAGTTATCCCAGCTGCAGACAAAGACATCGTTAAAGTATTCACTAAGCGCATTAAGAACAAGTTCAAGCTAATGCTTGAAACTAAAGTGACTGCAGTTGAAGCGAAAGAAGACGGTATCTACGTTTCAATGGAAGGCAAAAAAGCACCAGCTGAAGCTGAGCGCTACGATGCTGTTCTTGTTGCTATCGGTCGTGTTCCAAACGGCGCACTTATCGACGCTGAGAAAGCAGGTATCGAAGTTGATGAGCGTGGCTTTATCAACGTTGATAAGCAAATGCGTACAAACGTTCCTCACATCCACGCGATCGGTGACGTTGTTGGTCAACCAATGCTTGCTCACAAAGGTGTGCATGAAGGTCACGTAGCTGCTGAAGTTATCTCTGGTAAGAAGCACTACTTCGACCCTAAAGTAATTCCATCAATTGCGTACACTGAGCCAGAAGTAGCATGGGTTGGTAAGACTGAGAAAGAAGCGAAAGCTGAAGGCATCAACTACGAAGTTGCTACTTTCCCTTGGGCAGCTTCTGGTCGTGCAATCGCATCTGACTGTGCAGACGGTATGACGAAGATGATCTTCGACAAAGATACGCATCGTGTAATCGGTGGTGCTATCGTGGGTACTAACGGTGGTGAGCTTCTTGGTGAAATCGGCCTAGCAATCGAGATGGGTTGTGACGCAGAAGATATCGCTCTAACTATCCACGCTCACCCAACTCTACACGAGTCTGTTGGTCTAGCTGCGGAAGTATTCGAAGGTTCAATCACTGACCTTCCAAACAAGAAAGCAGTGAAAAAGAAGAAGTAATTCTTCTTTAGCCACTCGCTAATGTTTTTGAAAGCCGCTGATTCGTCAGCGGCTTTTTTGTATCTGAGGAAAAGACAGGAATGTTTCACTCCGAGATGCGAGTACGCTGCGCTTAGAGATACAAAGAGCGGATGCATAAAAACAAAAGGGCTGACCCATTAGGTCAACCCTTCAATAATTCTTTTCGAATCTCGAATCTCG
>NZ_JAHGAN010000046.1:0-2903 GCF_030248625.1 Vibrio sp. D420a
GACCCGTTTCGTCGGGAGGGTCCCAACGAAGCGCGGGACGTTAGCCCCCGTGTTGTATCACGGGGGTAAATTCGACCTACCTATCAACATGCTCATCACTTATTACTGTTTTTGCGCAGCAGATACTAGACGGTAATATATTGATAGAACTAAAATCCGATATACAAAAAGTATAAGCCCCTAGACAAATTCGAAATTTGGGAAATCAATGTCCATTCCAATCTTATTAGCAGCCTTATCTTTAGTCTTAATAGGTCTTTTGTTTGGTTTTAACATTCAAACCAGTCAGTCATTTATTTCTTTGTTGAGCACAATCGGCACCCTTGTATCAGCTGTTGCTGCAGCTATTGCTGCCTATTTTTCTTACAAATCTGTTGGGCAATGGCGCAATGAAGCTGAACATAAACTTTTATATGACCATTTCAATGAATTAGAGAATCTTCTTACGACTTACATAAACAAAGTTAAGGAACAGGTTTACAATGATTCTGATACATTTGTGTCATTCTACGCGGCCAGTAGCTCGGCTTCAGAAATCAGTGATGACTACGAGAGCGTATATCTAAAAATTTATGAGTTAGCGCCAAAGACGATGCATCCAGGTCTTGATACCCTGCAATTATCGTCTCTTGTGTCTGAACTTACTGAGCCAATTATGAAGTATAAATCTAGTAGATTTGCATTGAATAAGTACGTCGAAGACAACCCACTTAAAACTGAACAAATGATGATGTCAGAAATACCTGAAATGAGAGAGTCAGGTCAGAAAATGATGAAAGCAGGTTTGGAAATCGAGCTTATATTCAGTGAAACTCGAAAGAGCTTGTCTTCTCTACGCGCATCGCTTTAATTCTTGTCATTGGTTTGCTTTACACACTTCATTTGCACTATATGTTCTTGATAGTTCATAGGTGTTCATATTGCGCATCAGCAAGAAATGCAATTTGACACCTATCAACTTCTAAAGATAATGCTTCCTGTACAATAACTATCACAATTATTTATGGGTCGTATCTATGCAATCACGTTTCAGTTCATATCGTTCTAACTTTATCCTTGCTTTAATCGCTATTCTTTCCCTGTGTACCTTTTATGCGCAAGCAGACGACGGAACATTTACTAATACAGTATATTCAGCAGGTAAAAATACACTTGTTGAAAAATACGATGTGTTTAGCGAAGACAATAAAAAGTACACATTAACATTGGGAGAATCTAAAGGTTACAAATCTCTTACTTTCTCTAAGCTACAAAACTCCAATTACATAACCGTTTTCTCTTCTAGTATGACAAAAGGAGACGGGCGTTACTCTAAACCTCGTTCTGGTAAAATTCAGCTAAAGTTTGACAATGATGACAATATATATGATTTGGGTGGGACAAGATTACGTTTTTAAAGTTAGCCTTCAAGGCACTAGTAAAATGCTATCTGCTGGCACCTTCATGTAACAATGTTATGTAAAAAGCCGAGAGAATGACCCTCGGCTTTAATATTAACCCCAAAATTGACATTTGTTACTTCACTAGTAATACCTAGCCCTTAGCTCAGCAATTTTTTGACTATACTCTCTTTCAATACTTCTAATTTTGCTATCACGTTCTCTCTGCAACTGCATAATTTCACGATTTAAGCTAGAGAACGAATCTGTTTGATAAACAACATCACAACGGCTACTCACCTCATCAATAGCCCTGCTTGAACCACTTAAGCTAAATCTATGCTCATATACGTGAGAACCACGGTGGAATGCCCTTAAGTGCACGTTACTTCCTTTCTTGAGCTCATTCATTAGGCTCTTTTGAGGGTTCGGGATGAAAACGAATTTGTTGTTTGAGTTAGACATAACCGCATTTAGTGTATGTACCTTTCCACGGTCGACTCTCAATTTAACTTCAAGCCGTGTGTTCGTACCTGCGATGAACTCACCATTTTGTGTGTTTCCGAAAACTATATACATTTCTCGGTCGTACCTTGAAGAGTCACACCTAAATCCGAATTGCGCATCACCAGAAAATGTTCTCTGTAAATAACGTTGTTTGTCGCTGATACCATCCACATCAGATGTTGGATAAAAAGCGGAATGGACGGGAAAAGCCATTAAAAGTGCAATACTAAGAAGCGTAGTTTTCATTGCATAAACCTAATGTATGAGTGTGATTTTATAGATTACGCAAATGTATTCAGGATTTTATGTTTGATCTTCGACTATGCTAGAACTGTCTCAACATTCGCAAAATATGTAGATAGATTAATCAGTTAATAAAAAACCGGACTCAATGAGCCCGGCTTCTTTCTCCTTGATATGACCAAAAAGGAGGACCGACAAGGTTAAAGGAACTTGCACAATAATCGAGGTTACCTCGTCAGCCGTAGTAACCATATCAATCTCATTCACCACCTGTTAGTACTTCAAATTCAAAAATTGATGTTTCCCGATATAAACCAAACTTTTCTAATACTCACTTCTTTATCTTTGCTATAGCTCTAGCTATTCCCAATAAGTGCGTAGATGTCCTAATCTCTAAATCAGATTGAATCTCTAGTAAGGCCATACCCGCTAAAACTTGCTGTGCACTGACTAGCTGCCCGGTTGGAAGCTCCAAACCATCATGATGCATTTTGAATTCTTTCCAATCTTCTGAATGACTGAGTTCTCGACCATTTGCCATTCTCATAAGCCTTTTACACTCCGGGGGTATTGGTTTTCCCTCATCCCAACCTGTGATTGTTCTCACAGTTTTAAAACATAGTTCTGCCGTCTCTTCCTTGGTTAATCGGCAGATAAACTCACGAAAAATGTAGTTCTCGGTCATTTTTCGATAGTGCATATAAAATCTCCAGATAAACCTTTGATTTTATATGTTTTTGATATGAAACTTGTTTTAACGTAATCAGGCATAAT
>NZ_JAHGAN010000047.1:0-65706 GCF_030248625.1 Vibrio sp. D420a
CACTAAAAATCTGTTACCTTCAGTGACTCAGATCTCACGTTCTTAATCATCACCTTTGTTATGACGTCTAAGGTAATCAACCAAGGAAGGTTCATGGCAACCTACGCTTATTTGCGCGTCTCTACGGACGCACAAGACACCCAGAATCAAAAACACGGCATTCTCGAGTACGCTAACCAAATGGGTATTGCCGACATTCAGTTTATCGAAGATACGGCTTCCGGCACCAAAAAGTGGCATCAGCGTAAGCTTGGTCATCTGCTTCAGAAACTTACGGCGGGAGACACAATCATCTTCGCAGAAATCAGCCGCATAGCCCGTTCAACGTTACAAGTGTTAGAAGTACTTGAAATGTGCTCTTCCAAAAAAATTCACGTCTTTATCGCTAAACAGAATATGCGCCTAGACGGCACTATGCAGGCGACCATCACAGCTACCGTTCTAGGGCTCGCAGCAGAGATTGAACGCACCTTTATTTCAACTCGAACTAAAGAAGCGTTAGACGCCAAACGTAAACTCGGCATTATTGGCGGGAGACCGAAAGGGCCGGCCAAACACCTTAAGCTTGATAAACAGAGAGACAAGATCACTGAATACTTAGAAATGGGCCTGACTCAGGCCGCGATCGCCAAGTTGCTTGATATTTCACCAAGCACCTTGAGTGATTATATTCGTCGACATAATTTAAGAAACCCCATTCTATAAAGACCAATTAATGGAATGACATGCTATATTTGAGTGTCCAAAAAGGTGTACTTTAAGGACACCCATCGAAAGGATCATTTTAACTGTTCATAAACTCCATTTGATCTTTAATGGTCATGACCATTATATTTGGTACAACTAAATGAACAGATTGAGGCGTTAATTCATGCTTATCGGATATGCCCGGGTCAGTTCGAGCGATCAGTCGCTCGACATTCAGGTTGAGCAGCTCAAACAAGTAGGCTGTGAAAAAATCTTCCAAGAAAATGCGAGTGGTAAAAGTGCAGAGCGCGACCAGCTGAATGCCTTGATTGATTTCTCTCGAGAAGGGGACACCATTCATGTGATGAAAGTGGACCGTTTGGCTCGTAACACCATCGATGCTCTGCAAATTGCCGATGCGCTTGCAAAAAAAGGCGCGGGTTTGGTGTTTCACGATCTCGGAAATGTCGACATTAATAGCGATGTAGGTCGAGTTATTTATACGACCATTTCGGCGTTCGCAGAAATGGAGAGAAAGCGTATCTTACAGCGCTGTAACGAGGGTAGGGAGCGAGCAAGAGAGGAGGGAAGGCACCTTGGCCGATTTCCTAATAAGCAGCTTCATGAACGCATACAGGCCCTTGCAGGGCAGGGGATGAATAAGCATGCGATCAGTAAAGAGCTAGGGTGTAGCCGGACTACTGTATATAAAGTGTTAGGAAATTTAGCCTAACTGAGCGACGATGAAATACTTATGTTGAGAGAAATTACAAGTCTTGCTGTTATTGCAATATCTAGGAATAGTATCTTATTTTAATAAACTCCATGAATGTTGCACTTGGATTGTACAAGTGTATTTTATAAAATCTTCGCGATGATATATCATTGTTTTTCATTGATTTATTTGAGGTTTATATGGAACATATTGGAATTCAAGATGTTACTCACTCGGCTAATGGTACGCGTTACAAAGCAAAATTAGCCGACCGATTCATAAATATTTTTTTAACGGATAGTGACGTTTTCAGTAGAATTCCGATAGATAAGGTCTTATTTAACGTAGATAGCTATATTAGAACAGATAGAGCGACTTCTATTCCTTTTGAGAGTAGTACATACGGTTGTATTGAGTTATCAGTTTCGTGCGAAGGATTTGTAAGACGGTACTATTTATTAGCAGTAGGAAGTAGAGAGAAAGTTGGGAAAACTCTGTTTTCTAAGGAGAAAATTTCCGATTTTGTGCAGTTCTTTTTATGCGCTGACTATATCCCCAAAAATGCGCATATATCTGAGATAAAAAATTGTCTGTACAGCAGTGGTATATATGAATCTACTTGGACTTTTATAGATCATGATTTAGATGACATTATAAAGAGTATTGCTCGTCGAATAGAGGAAGATTACATTGAGCGCTTTCCAATTAAATTTCCTATCTCTTTGAACGAATACTGAGCCTGAAATATTTGCCAAAAGGAGGCCTTGCTCACCACTCCAGCCAAAACTTGCCACTTCTAAGCGGTGAACACGAAAAAACATGTCATGGGCTAAACACGTGCCGCTGCGCGCCACAGCCCATCACATAAACGTCTTCACCACTCAGGCGGCAGCGCTTTGTCTTCCGTAGCAAGGCCCCTTAAAAGCTTTTTTACCAACCCCAAACCCCAAGCTTGGGGCTTTTTAGTTCAAATTGAACATAATGTGGAACAATGCGAAATTGCTACGCGCCAATTCGTCAGCAAGCTGCCGGGCGCTGGGCAACTTCAAGCATTGTTGGACATTATGTATAAATTTTCACAACCGCACGGCAAGCGTGCTGCAAGGCGGCCAGACAAGCTGGCAGTGTTTATCTGCCTTGCCCAAAAAAACGGGCAAAGCAGGGCATTGGGGGCGCATCAAAACACAAACAACGTGTTTTCATGCGGTCACGTTCAGCGGTGAGTTTGAATCTTCACACGTGGTGGGTTTTTTGTTGCCCGTGCCGGCCAATCCCCAAAAGGCGCAAGCTGTTTTAGGGCCGCCCCCACATCCCCCGCCCACCCAGTGCTGCGCCCCGTTCTTTGGTTTCAGAAGGTTATTTTACGCTGTGATGTTTTCGGCAGCCTACCCATGGGCACTTGTTTTTTAATGGCGCAGCGGCGGGCGTGTCGTGGGAGCGTTGCTCTAAAGGCGCTGTAATGAAGTTAGGGGAAGTACAGATGTTAAGAGGGGCATCGGGCCAATTTGCTAATAAGCCGCTTTATAATCGCATACAGGCCCCGCTAGGGTAGGAGCCTGTATACGGTCAGATAAATTGCCAGTGAAGTAGTGTGTTTCAGTGGCAATCCTAGCATCAAAATAATTGATTGACGCTAGGGTTCCTTATGAGTTATCGATAACTCATAACACTAGGGTCTTTTGGTAACTCATTTCACGAATTGCGTATTTAATGCCCTCGCGACCCACACCGCTCTCTTTAACCCCCCCAAAAGGAAAGTGCTCAGCTCGGAAACCAGGTCCATCATTGACGGCTAAAGCCCCCACTTCTAACTCGTCGTATAGGTAGTGGATTGTATCTAGATTGTTTGTGAATACGCCGGCTTGCAAGCCGTAAACGGAGTTATTGATAACAGGGATAATGCTTTTGACATCATCGAACTGTTGGATTGGCACTACAGGGCCAAAAACCTCCTCGCGCATGATTTCGGCTGTGCTAGGAACATCAGCTAACACCGTTGGTGTAATGATGTTTCCTATACGTTCTCCCCCCAATAGCAGTTGACCACCTTCCTCTATCGTTTTGTCTATCATCGCTTTCACAGCATCGGCGGCGCGTGTATTAACGAGCGGTCCAATGAACGAATCTGGTTCTTGAGGGTCACCGCATACCAGCGCTGCGGTTTTTGTCAGCAGGAGAGGAACAAATTCCTCGTACACGGAGCGATGAACAAATACCCTTTTAACGGCTGTACAGCGTTGCCCTGCCGTTGCAAAACGTTGGTTTATGACAGCGTTGACTGCCCCGTCGAGATCGGCATCGTCCATGACAATAAGGGGGTCATTACCGCCAATTTCTAAGAGTAATTTCTTATAGCCAGAAACCTTTGCAATAGCATCTGCAGCAAAGTTGCCTCCAGTAAAGTTGATCGCACTGATCACTGGATGAGTGATGACAAATTCCATGTCAGGGACGTCAGGCATGATCAGCTGAAGCACATCCTCTGGGATGCCAGCTTCATAGCAAAGTTTCAATAAGAACTGAGAAGACTCTATGTTTTGAGGGCTCGGTTTGAAGGCAATGGTATTACCGGCAGCAAACGCTGGTCCTATCTTATGCATTGCGATATTGATAGGGAAGTTAAACGGTGTAATACAAAGGATCGTGCCTAATGGATGCCAACGAACGATACCGTAGCGCCCACGAGCAGGTGGATAAGCGTCGGAATCGATGCATTCACCTGTGATCTGGCGCGCCTCTTCGCTGCTCGCAACTGCTGTGTTGATTGCGCGAGTGACTTCAATATGGCTGTCTGAGATCGTTTTACCCATTTCGCGAGTGATCATTTGTGCAATCGTATCTTTATGATTCTCTAACAGTTGAGCAAGTTTACGTAAAATATCAGCACGCTCGAACGCTGCCAGTTTATTTTGCGTCTTTCGTCCATTATGTAAAGTGTCCAAAGACTTTTTAAGTTCTTCAAGAGATGAATACTGGTAAGTTCCTAGCGTCTCATTATTGAAAGGGTTGGATACTGAAAAGCTATTATTCATAAATACCTCGATTAAATTATTAGCTCATAAATTTTGTAAATAATATATAATCCTGAAAAAAACAAAGCCCACCACATTATTAAAATGAACATCTTTTGATTTATTTTACGTAATGCTGTTACGCCTATTTTTGTGCCAAAAATTGCAAATATACTAAGTAGGAAAATTAAAAAAGCATTGTCAATAAATGAAAATCCTAGAAATAAAAATGCTGGAATTTTCAATATGTGACAAGTCAGTTGCATCATGGATTTTGTCGCAACAACTTCTTCTTTACCTAAGTCGTCACGCATAAAAAACAGTGCTAAAAATGGGTCTATCGCGCCTGCTAGCATGCCGATAACTCCAGTAAAAAATCCGACAAAAAAGAAGCTTGGATCTTTTAATTTGATTGGCGGAATCGACTTTGGCTTGAACAATGTATAGGCGATCAAAACTGCTAATATCACAAGTGGAATCAACTTGTCAGCATAGTGTCTAAGTAAATATGTCATAGTCACTGTGCCGAGGATTGCACCAACCGCAAAATATAAACACATCTCCTTTTTTACATGATTGATTAATATAAAGCTTCTAAAGCCATTACTAATGACTTGCACCGCTCCATGAATAGCAATGAGCGAGTTTATCGGGATAAATATCGACATTGCAGAAAACATTAAAACTCCGCCCGCCATTCCTGTTACAGATGTAATAAATGCGGTAAGAAATACGACTGAGCACAAGAAAATAGTCGCCAATAGCGAAATATCAACGATATCCATAACATTAACTTTTTATTGTATAATTTGGCGTTTATATAAACGCCAAATTATAAGGTGGCAGGGTTACTGAGCCTTTTTTCGTTCAGCCGCATCTTTCATTACTTTACTGGTAGCACGCATATCTTCTACCCACTTATCGCCATAGCGGAAATCAATGTTTGCACCTATGTTTTTGTATGCTTGAATGACTTCAGGTTTCACCATGACTTTTTTGGTTGCTTCAACCAAACGATCGATGACTTCTTGAGGAACGCCTTTAGGTGCAAATACGCCCGCCCAGCCTTCAAACTGACCTTTGATCCCATAATCAGCAAAGGTTGGAACACCTGGGTAAGCTTCCATTTTTTGATTCATCACCAACGCTCGTGCTTTGCCTGCTTTAACATGTGGTCCGAAAGCTGGAGGGAAAGAGACGGCAGAATCAATGTGGCCACCGACAACAGACGCCATCGATTCGGCTGAGGATTTAGCGTGTACCAACTTGGGCGTATAACCTGACTGACTTGCGATGATATCCGCGAGAATACTGCCTGAAGAAGAAGCGCCCCAAGCACCCTGGGTGAGTGTGTTTTCTGAAGCAGCTGCCTTAAAATCATCAAAGGTTTCATACGGACTATCGGAAGCAACCACCACCGCGAGAGGCACGGACGTGAGCTTAAGGATCGGTTCAAAACTATCAAAGCTATAAGGCGCTTTTGAAAAGTTTGGGGTGACCAACATATTGCCCAGACCCGCGTTGATTAAGGTGTAGCCATCATTTCTAGAGTTGGCGACAAAGCTTGTGCCGATCACGGCGCCAGCGCCAGGTTTATTCAACACAACCACGGGTTGCCCTAGCTCGTCTTCCATCGCATCTGCCCAGATACGTGTAGATAAGTCAGAGTCTCCACCTGCACCGTATGGCACAATGATTTTAATTGGCTTTGTTGGGTAATCGGCGTGGGCGGCAGGGGCTGTAAATGCCATACCAATCGCTCCAACGGTCAAGAGCTTCCTGAATAGTGTCATAACAAGTTCCTTTTAAAGTGATTCTATTTATATGTGTAATGGCTCCCCAACCGGCAGGGGGGCTACTTCCAATTTATGTATTGCTCGCGACCTCCTTTGAATTCTGTTTGCTTCGCTTGTTCTTCATGTGAATGCTAGAAGCCAGGAAAAGAGCTGAAACGATGATGCATAACCAAGAAAATGGTTTAGTAAGGAACAGGTGATAATCCGTGCCTACAATGGCTAGCGCTTGATCTAAATTTTGTTCTAGGAACGGGGTTAAGATGAAACCTATAACGAACACGGCTGGATTAAGACCTATCTCGCGCATAATAAAGCCCACAATGGTAAACCCGATCAGAACCAATACATCGTTCATGTTTTGGCCGAACAGGAATGCACCAGTAAATGCAAAAATCGTTACGCATGGGAAAATAAAATAGCGGGGTAACGCGGCCACTCGAGTAAAGAACTTGAATCCACCCTTAGCAATAAGGAGTAAGAACAGGTCGGTGATCAGGAATCCTGCAAAAATTGCATAGATGGTGTCGGTATGCTCTGTGAAAATCATTGGGCCGGGAGTTAGGCCGTGGATAATGAACGCGCCCATCAACAACGCGGCCACGTCATCACCGGGAAGGCTTAACGTCAGCATGGGGATAAGACTTGAACCACACACCGCATTGTTCGCCGATTCGGCAGCAGCAATACCTTCTACTGAGCCTTTGCCAAATTCGTCCGGATTTTTTGAAACACGCTTAGCTTCACCATAGGCCATAAATGCAGCTGTGCTAGAGCCCAAACCAGGAAGGGCTCCGATTACGGTTCCGATACCAGTGGACTTTAAGATGGTTTTGAACACGGCACGAAACTCTTTAAGACTGATACGCCCATCTTCTTTGTTTGCGCTTGTATAGGTTGAAGCGGTAGTTTTGTTCGATTGGCGGCGACGAATAGCTTCCAAGACTTCGGGCATCACTAAGACTCCCATCAACATTGGAGTAAAAGCAAAGCCAGCCATGAGATCGATAGAACCGAATGTAAAACGTGAGGCACCGGTTATCGTTGACATTCCAACCATGGCACACAGCATTCCTAAACAGCAGGATAGCAAGCCACGTGAGATAGATTTTCCGGTTTGCGAACAAATCACCGTGAAAGCAAATAGAATAAGAAATACTTTTTCGATTGGCCCTGCATGCAATGCCAAGATAGAAAGTGGGGCTGCGACAAAAATGAGTACAATTGTCGCCATTGCTTCACCTGACACAGATGAAAATAAAGAGATATCGAGCGCTTTGCCAGCTTTGCCTTGTTTTGTTAAGGCATTGCCATCTTGTGCTGTCAGAAACGAGGCCGCCGCCCCGGGTGTATTGATTAGAATCGCAGAAATAGACCCGCCGTAAATGCCCGCTTTATATACAGCTAGCAGCATGCTGATACCGATTATAGGATCGACATAGAAGGTCAAGGGTAAGATGATCGCAATCGCCATGATGGCTGATATACCAGGAATCGCGCCAAATATAATGCCGACAACGACCCCAACAACAATTCCCACTAGAGGCTCAGGAGCCAGTATTGCACTGAAGCCGTTAATGATATCTGTAAACATCTCTTCTTCCCTCTAACTTAGATTGAACGTCGGTAGATAGACGTGAAGAAAATGACGACTACCGTAGAAAATAATGAAAGGGACAATGACAGATAGCATTATCATTGCTCGCCAGTTCTCACATGCTAGCAATGCAGCAATGGCTAGCATCATGACCGGAGTGCAGATAAGAAAACCGAAGATAGGCATTAACCACCAATAGATAGCAAAGCTTGCAATGTATAAGCTAACGTTCAGGAGTCCTTTCGTTTCCACAACGTCTTCGTCGGACTTTGCGCTCTTTAAGATACTCCATAGTGCCTGACCACCTATGATGAGAGTCATGATGAGCATCATAGCGGCGACGATTCGTGGTAGCGTCATGGATCCTAAGGAACTCTCTACACCACCTTCCACAAGGTTATTACTGGTTAGTATTGTGATTGCCACCACAATGAGCATTGAGGAAATAACGCAATCTATCTTCCTTCTATCCACAATCTACTTCCTTATAAAACAACATGGCTTTTGTTATGCGTTTGTAACATTTATTTCAGTTTAACGATTGCGTGTATATATACAATTTTAAAATTGTTCTATATATATAAGTTTTTATTATAGGTTGGCTGTTTTCGTCCCCCAAGTTGTGCATTTTTCGGTGTTTGGCTCATTTATTTGCAATGTGTATATGCTGACTGGTTCTTACAAATGAGCAACATTGATTTAACGATGACGTTTTTCGAGTCTCGATGAGAAAATGCAGTCCGCATGTCAATGAGTCCAATGTTGGGCTGGTTCGTGAGTATGAATAACCCTCCAGCCAACGAATAGGTCCTATATGTAAATTGAGTGATCCTTCTAGCATTCAAATGATAGCTACGTTAAGGTAAATAAATATTTCGATTTTTATCTGGATAAAATTATGAATATCAAACAGTTACGAGCTTTAAGGGAAGTGATGTTGACCGGGTCGGTGTCTAAAGCTGCAAAGAATTTGCATCGAACTCAACCAGCGGTCAGTGCTCAGATCAGTACTCTTGAAAAAGAGGTTGGGTTAAAACTGTTTGATCGCGTAGACGGCCGACTTCAACCGGTGCCAGAAGCACAGTATGTATTAGAAAAAGCGATGGAAATCTTGGATAACATTGATGAGGTAGAACAGAGCTTAATCAACATCAAGAATTTGGAAGCCGGTGACATCAATGTCGTTTCGATGCTCGGACCATCTATATTTCTAATCCCTAAACTCACGAGTGATTTTTTAGCGGATAAAGAACATGTCAATGTGTCACTCTTGAGTTATAACTCTCACACCACCCAAGAGCTTCTCTCGACTCAAAAGTTCGATGTAGGAATTGTCGATTTTCAGAATGATCAATACCAGAGCACATCACTGGTACATCATGACCTCATGCAGTTTAAGTGTTTATGCGCAGTTCCAATAGATGATCCACTCGCTCAAAAATCATTTATAGATATCAAAGACCTAGATGGAAAAGCGATGGCTTTGCTTCAAGATGACCATTCGGTAACTAAGCAGTTGAAGAGTGTCTTTTCTAAACACAGGTTAAAACTAAAAAGGCGCATAAAAACCCAATACTTTATTCCTCAACTCACCTTTGTGGAGCAAGGCCTTGCTTATGCGATTGTCGACCCACTGACGGTTGCGAGTTATTACCAATATCGAAAGCAATTGGGTAGCTTAGCATTCATACCGTTTGCGCCGACGATAACATCGACCATCTCAATTGTGACGCCGACTAAACGCCCTCTTTCAAAAGTAGCGACGACTTATATTGAGCACCTAAAAAGAGAGTTATCGGCACTTCAATAAAGAGCTACTTTCAATGAGAGGTGATTTACGTTTATTGGTTACTTACGCCTCATTTTGATGAATAGTTCGGCTCAGGCTATAAATTTTTCTTTGAGATATAAAGATTTTTGCAATTGGAAATTATAGGCGTGCAACGTTAGTGTTTTGTTAATTCGTTAACAAACGCTAAGTGGGCATGATGACAAAATTTACTCCGTATTGGTGGGAAGACACCCCCATAATCTCACATTCACAGCAATCAGTGAGTAAGGAAGTTGATGTTGCGATTATCGGGGCTGGTTATTCTGGCCTTAGTGCGGCTATCGAACTTACTCGAGCTGGTCAAAGTGTAGAAATTTTTGAAAAAGATAGGTTGGGACAAGCGGCTTCAACACGAAGTGGCGGCATTGCAAGTGGCAATCTACGTATGTCGTTTTCGAAAATGATCGATACATATGGTTTAGAGAAAGCTAAGGCCTATTGCGGTGAAGCGGTCGAAGCACGTAAAGCCTTGTTAGATTTTATCATTGAAGAAAATATTGAGTGTGATTACCAAAACGTCGGCCGATTTCAAGGAGCTACACGACCAAGCCATTATGAAAGTATGGGCCGGGAGGTCGACAACCTCAATAAGCATTTAGGGCTCGAAGCGCAACTTATTCAGCCACATGAACAGCATAACTTTTTGGGTTCGGATAGCTTTGTTGGAGGAACATTTAGACCCGATCTGAATGGATTGCACCCAGCAAAGCTGCATCATGGTATGTATCTGAGGGCTATTGAAAGCGGCGCAATCATCCATGAGTATGTTGCCGTCGAAAAGATCGACAAACGCGCGACAAGTTACCTTTTAAAAACGGAACGAGGGGTAGTCAAAGCCAAAAATGTCATTGTCGCAACCAATGGCTATACTGACTCTGCAGTCCCATGGCTTCAACAACGTCTTGTCCCCGTCGCAAGTATGATTATCGCGACCGATCCTATAGATCCAAACCTGATGAACGAGATGTTCCCTAATCGTCGTATGGCTTGCAACTCCAACCTACTGCATAGCTATTTCAGGCCTTCTCCTGATGGCAGTCGTGTCCTATACGGCGGTCGAGCGCCAAACAAACTTATCGTCGATGGCAGCATTGATTATTCTCATATGAAAGATGAGATGACGTCGATTTTACCTCAATTAAAGGGTATCGGTCTCAGTCATGTTTGGTGGGGGTACGTTGCGATGAATATGGACGGCCGCCCCCAAATAGCAGAACACAATGGGATTCACTATGTTGGTGGGTATTGTGGTTCGGGAGTGGTATGGGGCCGATGGTTTGGCCAAAAAGCAGCGCAGAAAATATTGGGTAACCCTGAAGGTCACTCAGCATTTGAAGGTCAACCTTTTAAGGCTGTTCCTTTTTATAACGGTAAGCCTTGGTTTCTTCCAGGGGTAGTGCAGTGGTTCAAATTGCGCGACAAATTGGGTTTCTAATCATTCATGCTATTGAGGTAAAACATGACTATTGAAGTTATCAGCTTTAAAGACACACCAAAGACCATTAATAAGCGCAGCTTGCGTGATCTCCCTGATCGAGTCGTTGACGGTGATCCTAAACATATTTCCAGTGTTTATTTTGACAGCGAAGACGGTGTCATTACTTCAGGGACTTGGACGAGTTCTCCGGGGAAATGGCACGCTTTTACTGGTAAAGAGGAGTTTTGCTACATCGTTGCTGGGCATTGTCGTTTGATATCTGAAGACGGTACAGCAAAAGACTATAAGAAAGGTGATGCGTTTTTCATTCCTGATGGCTTTAAGGGGTATTGGGAGGTTATTGAAACGACAACAAAACACTATGTGGTACGTAAAACCGAATAAGGAAAGCAAATGACGGTCTTATTTATTGCTCAAACAAGGGTTAAAGATATCGATAAGTTGCAAGAATATATTTCGGCAGCTGGGCCAATAATGAAAACGTTTGGGGCTGAAGTTTTATTGCGGGGTAAGCATCTTGATACGCTACTAGGTGATAAGCAGTCCGATCATATTACTGGGATATTTCGTTTTCCTAATGAAGACTCGGTCAAGTCGTTTCTTGCTTGTGATGCATACAAGGACTTGTTATCGGTGCGAAATCAAGCCGGAGAGATGAATTTTAATCTCTACCAAGAATAGCAAACAGCGGTGGGTGCGTTTGAGACAAACGAGGGTATGGAACATCACGTCGATAATGCACCTTAACTTGACCCTGTAAATAATTCTGTGACTTGCTCAAAGTCTGAGTTGCTTATTAAGTTGTTAACAAGAAGCGCCTTTCGGCAACCGTGCTTTATTTCGCGAACCTTTTCGTTCGTGCCTCACTCTTCGGTGGCTCAACCAAGCCACCTTCAATCACAAACGACGTGATTTACGTTGTCTTGGCCCTTCGGGTCACAATCAGGGCTAGACAAGCTTTCACTTTCTCGTCCAAGTGCTGTCTGAATTTGCGTTGTGTCTGTGCGCTAAAAGGTCCTCCGCCTATGGCTTTCAACGTTTCATTTACGCCACTTCTATCCTTTGCCAATCGAACTTCATTATCAAAAGTGAAATGCACGCTGCGCGCTTTTGACAATGAAAACCGCTTGTCTGTAGGGAAGTTAGGCGAAAACGACGATGAAACCTCAATCAGCTAAGGAGCACACCATGCCACATTCCCTTTCTTCGCAAATTCACAGCACTAAGTCCGCGAAAGCGAGCAACGTATCCTCGTTGCATCTGTCAGGCTCTACAACAATGAAAATTGCGCCATTGTCGGTTGTGATTCATGATTCACAGTCACCAAGGCTAAAACCGGGTGAAGAGTTTGAGTTTGAAATCTTTGAAGCTATCGCTCTCAAAGCGGCGTTAGATGGCCTGCAAGGTGGTCACTATAGCATTGACGTTAGCGTTAAATTTGAACAAGAACACCAACATCGATGTCAAATCAGTTTGGGATGTAGAGAGCAAGAAACGGGCTTTGCGGATCACTGTTTTCGTATTTTGGAACATGCGCAATCCCTCAAAGTATCGCAGCCACAACATTGGTATTTTTCTGATGTGCAAGGGCAGAAACTTCTAGCGTTGCTCAAACGTTACCTGCTTAACCGCCAACAGGTAGCTCAGTCTCGCCAGTTGGTTTTTGAACGCGTCCGTCAACTAGCGCCTCAAGAACCCAAACGTTTTAACCTAGACAGTCGATTAGTTGCGTTGTTTGAAAAACTTGCGGCGCTTAATCCGCCCGTTGGGCAGATAGTCGCTGCCATAAATGTTGTTCTGAAAGAAAGAGGGGAGCGAATAGTTGGAAAGGACGAGTTTGAGAGCTTCATTGAACAAGTTGAAGACTGGAAAAACGCGCCTTAAGTTCGCGAGAACAACTCGTGGTCACATTTAAAATGCCCCGTAGAGTGCGGGGCAAATGTCTTTTACTTTTGATTGGCTTATCGTCCCTGATTATTACGCAACATTTTCTGAATCATATACTCTTGGGGCGTTAAGAAGTATGTGTCAGGTGGCGTTTCAACCTGTTGCCCCTGCTTATTTGAATTTGGGATGTAAGGCTTGACACCCAAAGCAGTGCGTCGATGGTTAATAGCCATAAGGCTTTGATGAAATAGAGGGAGGGGAGTATTGTCTTCATGAGACTTAACGCAATGACTGTCCCGTTCTTCGGGAAAATTGTTATAAAAGTCATCACAATCAAATTTTTGTAAAATAATCTTGAGAGATCCATTGTGGATACACTGTTTAATGAAGCCTCGACACACTCGCTCTCCATGTATGATCGCGTTGAGTCCGCCTATCCAATACTCAATATGGGTTCCTTGGAGGCGTTCAAAGACATGCTTCCCCCCAAGTAATACATTAATACCATGGGTTTGTATAAAGGCTTCGCCGTTTAATGGTTCTAGATTGAATTCATAGTCAAACAAGGACGCAAAAAAAATGGCTTCTGCGTATGCTAGATTTGTTGTTTCTTGGTTTGTCCATTGACGGTTGTCTTCTAAAAAGTCCGCTAACAAATATGCATCGTTCATTCGTATTTACCTGTTCCTAAGAAAGCGTTAGATACAAATTCAGCGTTTTGAATTTGTCTTTAAAGTTATGAAATTATTGTTTTTTTACTTACTGAAGCGGTGTGTCCGTCACGTTGACTGTAGCGATGTTACTAATAACCCCGTCTTTTGTTGCCGTTAAAGTTGTAGTCCCAGAAACACCCCCTGTTAGTAACCCAGTTTCTGTGACGATTGCTGTTTCTGGGTCTTCGATATCCCATGTAATAGAGCCTGTAATGTCAGTAGAAGTGGTGTCACTGTAAGTCGCATGTGCGATGAATTGTTGGGTTTGGCCACTTGCGATATCAATAGAAGCAGGGAGCAAGGTGATACCTGTTATCACAGCTGCTGTGATGGTAATGGTCACGTGATTGCTGACAATACCATCCTTGGTTGCATATACAGTGACTTCTCCTGGTGTATCACCACCAATAAGAACCCCAGGACTTTCAAAGTACCCTATGTCTTGATCACTAGAGATCCAGTCCAAATGAAGGTCAGTGAGTGCGCGAGATGAATCGTCAGAGTAGCGTCCAGTGGCCTCAAAAGGTTGGTTGTTACCTCCGGCCAATGTCAATTGACTTGCTCCTTCAGTCGTTATCGGTGAGGCAATAATGTCGATATGCTCTAAATTGACCTTTGGTCTGTGAGTTGGCACATCTATACCACAACCGCTTAACAATATAAGAAGGGGGAGAGTCAATGTTGACGACGTGTTTTCGAGAAATCGAGGCATAATGGTATGGCCTGTCTTAGAGGCAGAAATAGTAAGAGTTCAAAAACGGTGCTCTTGTGAATGTTGTTAATATTTTCGCCGGACAATACCAGAGTGCACAGATTGCGAGTTGTATCTGTTACATTGTAACTGTGGGTGCTTTTAGGGCTGAAAGGATGGTCACTAATGGAAGGTAGATGGGGTAGGGTTACCCCATCCAATGTGGGTTGATTTAGGCGTATGTTAGTTTTTGATGACTAGAATCTGTTTAGAGATGCTATTAAACTCAATCCTGTAGCTTGCCCCATCTTCTACAATGTAGTCCGTTGCTGGGTATGACTCTCCCCAATTACCATCATCAATTTTAAACCTCGCGGTCTCTTCCTCTCCTTTAAATTGTTGAATGGTATAGTAAACCTCTTTGGATTGGTCATACTCTAATGGGGTTGGTCTCCATCCATTTGAAGTGCCTCGAAAATACCAGGGTTCAATCGTTGTGCTGTCATCACTTAGTTGACACTCATCCGACGGAACCCAATTGCCATTGCTAAAGCAGAGTCGATGACTTGTCGCCTCCATATCAGGCGTTTGACGTAAACCTTGGTCGCTAAAAATCACGTTGAGTTTAGTCAGCGGAGTACCCAAATCATGACAAAAGTAATCGCCTCTTTTTGTCATGACTACGCCAGGCCATGCAGCATTTGGAACATGGTTGTTTGCATCCACTTCCCAGTAATAAAGTGTAGGGTTTGCAAAATTATTGGCATTGTCAAAGCAGATTTCGCTGTCAGTGACGGGAGGAATCGCGGGTGAGTCACAGCCTGTACAAGGAGGGGTATCATTCTGGTTACCCTCTACGATTTTGGCGCCAACGTGGATGGCTGCAGCGTGATCGCCTGGGACAGAAAAGTGCGCGACTCCGTTTGTTACCGTAATTGTCACCGCGCCTTTTGCGTCTGCAGCGCCAGTGCAATGCCCTGAATTTTCGTCAAAGTTCGCTTCAATTATGTTGCAGTAGGTGCCATCAGGCATTCCGGTCTCTAATGCTTGTTCTAAAACCCCGTTGCTACGCTTGTTGATAACCACAAATCCCAAGCCACCACGGCCGAAAGCGATCCTATCGTTGCCGTTTTGCCACCAATTTGTAATGCGCCACTGCGCCGCCGTATGATTTCTAAAACCAACCATATTCGCGATTCCGCGCCATTTGTGCTCACAAACCCAGTCTCCACCATCGAAGCCACAAGCGTTGCCGTTGTGGATGCCTGAATTTGGAGGGCCAGCATCGAAATCATGATTAAAGTAGTAGCCAGACATAATTTTGGGGTAGCCATAAGGGTAGGCAAGCATGAAAATGTTCGCTAGAAAGTAACCATTTCCTTGTACGCCGTGCCAAATTGGTCCGTTTGGATTGTGACGCTCTTCGTCATGATTGGTGACAAAAGTCACAGCATCAGCACTGCTCAATTCCATATTGGTGTTCAGAGAACGCAACCACGCGATATTACTGTCTCGAAATGCAGGACCGATTTGTCGAGCATAAGAGAATTCAGTCACATTGCCGTTGTAGGTATATTCACTAGGTCGAACGGGTTCTCCACCTCCACCGATGACCTCTTGAAAAATGTATGGAGAGCCTACGAGTCGAGATTTAATCGCTGCTATATCTTGCGCCGGGATGTGTTTTGCAGCGTCGATTCTAAATCCAGCAACGCCCATACTGGTTGCGTCATTCATGTAATCCGCGATTTTCTGTTGGACATAATCACTCTCTGTGGCTAAGTCATTCAGACCGGATAAGTCACAATTTTGTACTTGCCAGCGATTGCCATAGTTGATGTTAGAGGTGCAGTTATGAAAGTCCCTTTCACCATAGGGTACTGCTGGAAAATTACGCCCCCAAGCAGCCATATGGTTGATGACGGCATCAAGGTAAATATCGACGCCAGCAGATTTGCAACGCTGAACCATGCTTTTAAACTGTTCTCGGTTGCCGCTTCGGCTCTCAAAGGTGTAGCTGACCGGTTGATAGCGCGTCCACCATTGGTCACCAGAAATGGCCTTATTAGGAGGGGATATCTGCACCGCTGAAAACCCTTTGGGTCCTAGAAATTCTTCACACTCTTGCGCGATGTCATCCCACCCCCATTCAAACAGGTGAACAAAGGCGGTCCGTGGTGTTGCTTGAGCTTGAGGGGCAAGGCTTGTGCAGAGTCCGGCAAGCAAAATTGCAGTGGTTAAAGGTTTGGTCATTCTCATGTTCTTTGTCTCAAATATATTATCATTGGTCCTGCGCAATGGTAGTAATAAAGACAAAGAGAGTTATTAAATAAAAATTAAACTCCGGTCTATGTGTAGACTTATTCTTGTATTTGTGGGGGTGATTTTATTGCGATCAAGTATTTGGATTTTTAATGGGACTTTGCACGCACTTGGTTCAAAGGTTTGCTCAGTTTTGGTGATCTTGGTTGGATGTGGTGCAATCACTTTAGTGTGAGGGGTGAGTAAGATTGTTGTATTGATTGAAAGGTCTGGCCCCTCTAGCCTAAAGAGGGGCCGTTGTGCTATTGAGTGCCTTGTCGAATTTCTTGTTCTCTTCTCTTTAAGTCACCATTACTATCGCCGTATAAAACATGAACGGTACCATCATTGTCATTACCACCACTGGCTAAGTCTTCGTATGGCACACCGATCACAAGATCGTCTTTACCATCGTTGTCAAAGTCTCCAGCAGCTAAGCTGTACCCAAATCTATCGTCTTTTTCGATATCGCCTGTAATGTTGGTGACATTTTGGTGATAACTGCGGCTACTATTTATGACCAGGCCATTGCCCGAGCCAAAGAATACATCGACTTTGCCTGCATTATTCTGTCCGGCTAAGTCTTCAGTTGGGGAGCCTACAGCAAGGTCTGTATACCCATCACCATCAAAATCTCCTGTACTCAATGCGTACCCAAATTTATCGTCTTTCTCAGCTGAGCCACTCACACCAGGTTTATTTTGGTGTATTTCTAGAATACGGTTTCTTGATGGGCCGTTGCTATCACCACTTAGCACAAATACATTGCCATCATTGTTATTGCCTCCGGAGCTCAAGTCTTCATAAGGTACACCGATGATCAGCTCATCATAGCCATCACTGTTAAAGTCACCGGTTGCGAGCGTGTAGCCAAAGTGGTCATGCCTTTCCGCAGTACCAGGGAAACCATTCATGTCACCGTGATAAGTGCGATACCCGAGAGTGCTTAATCCTTGACGTGAACCTGCCAATACAACGACCTGACCTTCATTATCCCCGCTGCCTAAGTCTTCAAATGGCACGCCGATTGCGAGATCGCCTAACCCATCCCCATTAAAGTCACCAGCGGCCAGTTCGTAACCAAATCGGTCATCTTTTTCCGCCGTTTTTCTTCTAAAACCAGGGCTATTTTGGTGCAACCTATCCGTTCGAGTTTTGCTTAGGCCATTAATTGAGCCATAACTAATGTAGACCACGCCAGCGTTGGTTTGATTACCTATATCTTCATAAGGTGCACCGATAGCCAAATCTGCATAACCATCGCCATCAAAGTCGTGACTGGCTAACGCAAAGCCAAACTTGTCTTCACGCTCTTCGTTGCCAGTATTGATATTGGCTTCTTTGATGAGTTGATAGTCGTCCGTAACTAGGCCTGTTGCACTACCATATATAACAGTAACGATACCAACATTGGGGCGACTGCCGATGTCTTCATTGGGGGAGCCAATCGCAACATCATCTATGCCATCATTATTAAAGTCACCACTCGCTATCGAGTAGCCAAATTGGTCTCCACCTTCGGCTCTGATATCTGACAACCCGCTCATGTCTTGATGTAAGCCGCGAGCGTTCAACATCGTTAATCCTTTCGACGGCAGAGAATCTCCTCCGTAGATCACCGAAACTGCACCGGCGTCTTCATTGTTATTGATGTCTTCATTAGGGTAACCAACCAGCAAGTCATCGATACCGTCTCCGTTGTAGTCACCAGTAGACAGTACTTTCCCGAATGAGTCATCTTTCTCGGCTATCCCGCGAACCATGAGATCGGTGTTGTTTAAATTGAGGTTAATCAGGGTTCTGTTTATTTTTGAGTTTACGAAATCCCGAAGTACGATGTTAGATTGTATTCCGTGATGATAATGGTTGTATAGCCAGCCTTTCGAGTTACGTTTGGCTGTTTTACTGTCATATTGTTGTAAAGTTTTGGAAAAGCCGGTTACGTTTTTACAGTACAAGCCTATAGTGAGCTTACATACAGCTGTACGTGCGAAATCTTCTACTACGCCATTGAGAATGATTTTGTCCGTGGGCGTCACAATGTGCTGCTCAACGTACAGTCGTTTTTTGTTCTTGCTCTGTTTTTTTGCCAGTTCTGATGCTATCCATTCCCCAATTTTGTTTGGGCGTTGATAAACTTTTTCATTATAGAAACTTTCTATGCGATGGTTTGGCCATAAATGGTCGTTGCACGTATTCACTTTCTCGCTTGGGATTATTATTAGATTGCCCGCACTGATGAGATCTTCGTATGTCGATGTTGGACGCAAAGTATTGTTGATGAGGTGTTTTGAAATGTCTGGATTCGCACATAAGTCTTGGTAAAAGTTATTGGTGCTATTTTCATTATGCACGAACCGAGAGTGAATGATCACTATCTCTCCACTGTTCCTATCTAGAAAGCGAGTGACTTGATTCATCATGTCACTCACTTTCCCATAAATCAGTGAGTGAGAAAAATAGTATTCACCTTTGCGTTCATAAATCCTAAAGTCGAGAAATCGCGTTCCAGCGTTTAATTGCTCTTGAATGTTTAGGGTTTGAGTTTGCGACCAATTCCTTAAATGATTTAAAGGATATGGGACTCCACTTTCCACTTCTCTGTACTTTTTTGCATCGTAGGCGCCACTATCATGACTTCCGGGGATAACGATTTTGTTGAGTGGTGTTGTTTGTTTGGAATTATTGAACAGGTCTTCCATCCAACTATTTGTGTCATAACTTAAAGCGGCTTGAGAGTTTAGTAGAAGCAAACTCGATAAGGCCAGGTTTTTCAATTTCATGGGTGGTTACTCCAATTTGGTATCGATCAAAGCCTTTGTTTTTAGGCCGGCTTATCTGTTCGATAAAATTTTGATGCTGGAGCAGGGTACATTTTTCATTTTTGAAATGGCCGAACGGTTACGAATCTCTGCTTGTCGGCTATTTGAGTTGAGTAGAACGGTAGCGGAACGAGTTTAAGAACAAAACCTTTGTAGACATAAAGCGATTTGTTTTGGTTACAGTAATGTTTCTTTTCACTGCTTGGTTATTAATTTTTAGTCTTACGGACTATAGAATGAACGCCCCACATAAAGGGGGCGTTATTTTATTTTGAAAGCAACGTTCTTATCGGTTCTTGCTCCGTATACTCGATGGCGTTGTTATCAATAAGGGTGCTTATTTCTGCTTGCTCACCGATCACGACTAAAACATGTTGGTCCACTAGAACATCGACCACTTCAATATCATGCTTGCGAAGGAGTGCGATGACTTCGCTCTCTTTCCCTTTCTGATACTTAACGAAATAGCGTAGTGGCTGCTGTGCAATATGCTCTGCCCTTTTATCTAAAAGAGGGAAACCTTGATTGTTAGCAAAGCTGTTCGTACTTAACCACATTGCCAACACACACATGCCAACGATTGGAAGTGAAAGTAAGCCCGTCGTTTTCATAACTACTCCTTATTGAAAAGTAAGCGTCCAACTGTTGATGGTACCCACGTCTCTACTCGCACTATCCACCACTCTCAGTTGCCAAGTTCCTTGTGACTCCACACCTGAGAAGTTGGCTTGAAAGCTTGTGATGATATCATCAGCACTGCCACC
This sequence comes from Vibrio sp. D420a, assembly GCF_030248625.1. Taxonomy (NCBI): domain Bacteria; kingdom Pseudomonadati; phylum Pseudomonadota; class Gammaproteobacteria; order Vibrionales; family Vibrionaceae; genus Vibrio; species Vibrio sp. D420a. Next base: position 20,251 of record NZ_JAHGAN010000047.1, read on the forward strand.
TTCGTTGTTATGCAGTACGACCTGTCTACCATTTGGCGACGTTAATGTCACTCGCAGGTCGCCAATGTAAGTATGTGAGATGTTTAGCTCGATAACGACTGAACCAGCATCACCGGAGCGATCAACATCCAATGAACTTACTGCGCCTGTCGGGTTGTTGTCCGGAATAGGCACCGCATTTGAGTTGGTGTAGGTTGCTGTGTCAGCACCATCGGAACCTTCTGGGCCGTCACAGCCAGCATCTAGGTATTGTTTGGCCGCTTCAGCATTAATTAGGCCAAAACCGGTACGATTGTCGCGGCCGACAACATCAATGTCTGTAGCTGACTTGGTCAGTGCGTTGCGAACTTGCGCTGCAGTACATGTTGGATGGAAGCTCCATACAAGGCCGGCAACGCCTGTCACGTGCGGTGTGGCCATTGAGGTACCATTGTAATACTCGTAGTCTTCGTTTTCTGTGGTTGAAACAGTGATGTTTTGGCCTACATAACCTAACAACTCTTGGCCAAAAGTACGGTCCACAGTTACTGACACCATGCGTGCCGTGTTATTTTGGTCGACTAAGAATGGGTTCTGCAATCCCGGCAATTCATTATTACTGTACACAATGGTGGCACTAGCCCCTGCCTCATAACAGGCTTGCACAGCGTCTATTTCAGGATAGTTGCCAGAAGATTGGTTACCAATACGCTCTACGAGACATATCTTGCCTGTCATATCTCCGCAATTAAAGCTATTGCCAGTGACGTCACAGCTAGCCAGTTCTGCAGTAATTGAACCTGCAACTGGGTCAGGAGCGTATCGATCACCATTCTGAACTAATCGATTATGTGGTACGACACCACGGGAAAACTGACTATCACCGTTCAGTACGATGTCCGACAGTTTACCTTCACCCAAGGTAACGGTTGATAACACCGCGACACCTGGCGCTGCAATGTCTACTTGATTGGTTGCTTGAGAAAAGGCCGCATGGTCGTTATTGTTATCGACAGCCGCAACTGACATCACAGAACCATAGGATGCAGGATAACTGTGTGCTGTATTGCCATCGTTGCCCGCAGCTGCGATCAGTAGAACGCCCTGATTGTAAATATTCTGTAGAGCATTTCTTTCGGTAACGCTGGACTGGCTGCCCCCTAAGCTCATGTTGACGACGTCTGCACCGTTATCGGCACAAGTTTGAATGGCCCGCACCAAGCTCGAAGAATACCCCCAACCCTGCTCATTAAACACTTTAACAATATGTAAGTTCACATTTTGGTTGGGCATTATTCCTTTAACACCCTCAGTGTTGGTAATGGCAGCAATTGTCCCCGCAACGTGAGTACCGTGAGCATTGTTGTTACCGGGTACGCTCCAAGAACCTGTTCCGCTATCATTGGTACCTGATACCGAGTTACCGTTGAGGTCACCGTGTGCTAAGTCGTAACCTGAGTCGATGATACAAACCGTGCGGTTACCTGCGTTTGAGTCATCAAGAAGTTGAGCATTGACTGCCTCATAACCCCAAGGTACGGTTTCACTTAATAGATAACGCGGTGGGTCGACTTCTACATACTCAACATCACTGCGGTCGCGTAGTTCCCCCAATTTAGATTCTTCGATTTCGACACTGTAAATATCGCTACGACCTAATTTTTCGACTTTTTGTGCCTTAAGCTGATCCAAGACGGCTTCTTTTGTTATGCGTGGCTCGAAGAGGGTGTTGTTACTTAAAGCCGAGGGCGACGCTGCCTGTTCTTTAAACTTCACGATGTATTTTGTTGGTAGGTTAGATTCATCGAACCCGTTTATCGGGCTGGCATATGAAAACATCGTGCATGTTGTTGCCACTGCAATGGTTGACAGCTTCACCAAGCCTTTTACTTTTAACGTTGTGTAATGCATCTGCTCTATTCCTTTTTTTTGAGCGTATTTTTATTCACTTTTTATCTATTAAAAATCAAAACTGCATTTTATCAATGAGCTATTTAGCTATAAAACATTGGCTTGAAAGTCCAAGGTATTTATTCTGTGAATGTTTGTCTGTGTGATTTTTTGCAATAAAACAACAATATTAGTTAACATGTGAGAGTCTTTGTTTTTGGTGTAAGTTATTAATAATTAATTAATTTTTAATGGTTGGGTGAATTTTAAACCAAATTTGTCGAGTAATTATTCTAATTTATATGCACGGAGATTTTCATCGTCATCATGTGACTAATTATCGTGACTGTGTTTTTTATTGAATATTTAGTCGATTTTTCTTGTGGCGATGTGGTCAGTCATTCTGACCTTGAAGGGGTAAGTTTGCGAATTTCAGTGGCCACTCACTCTGGTGCATGAAACGACTATAACGCCTATATACCTTATTTGTTGAGATTAAACCTTTTTTGTTGGTTTTCGCTTTTAAACGGTTTAATTTTTATTTTTAGTACCCTATAATGCCTATAGGCGATTTAAGCACGAAGGATACTTCATGACCACCATCATCGATTCATTGGAACGCGTATGCGAACGCATGCAGCAAGAGCAAGCCGATCTCAAGGCTGTGATTAAAGAACGCATGCAGATCAAAGTAACAGACACTGAAATTGAAGGCAGTGTTGACCGCTTGATCTACAACCATTCATTGAAGAAAAAAGAGCTTCAAGAGTTGTTTGGTCTATCGCGTGTGACGTTCAATACTCGAATCGATGAAGCGACAGAACAGGGCGTGATTGGTGCGCCTATCATTCAAGGCCGCACCCATCTTTATAATCGCTTTGATGTGGCAAGCATGATGGATTTTATGGACTTTCCAAAGTACAACCAGCGCTTCGAACCAACAACGGTGGTAGTCGAGAACCATAAAGGTGGCACCGGTAAATCGACAACGACAGTTACCTTAGCGACAGCTGCAGCTCTAGACCTTAACCTCAATGCGCGTTGCTTGGTGATCGATTTAGACCCGCAAGGTTCAACGGGCCAAAACCTCATCCATCAAGCCGATGATGAGTCGGTGTACATGACAGCTGTCGACATTGCGCTGGCTGACTTAGAGCCTGAAGGCGACTTTTCTCAGTACCTTAACGACTTTAGCTATGACGAACTGGTTAAAGCGATTCCATTCAAGACCCACCTACCAAACCTTGATGTGATTCCAGCTTTCCCGTCAGACGAACGTTTTGTTGACAGCTACTGGGGACAAGATGAAGCCGGCCAACAACAGTTGGTGAGTGTGCTGCGTGAAAAAATCCTTCCGGTGCTGAAAGAAGAATACGACCTGATCTTCATTGATACGCCACCTCAGAACTCACCAATTCTATGGGCCGTGAATGAGGCAGCTGATGCTGTGCTTATTCCTGTCACGCCGCGAGAGTTCGATTTTGCGTCTACCAGTAACTACATGGCGACCATGCCAGGCACGTTCAGAGCGCTGCCGTCCCAGGGGGAAAATCTCAAATGGGCGAAGCTTCTTCCGGTAAACTTTGATGAAAAGAGCGCTCATGAAGTGAAAGTCTTCGACAAGCTACTGCGCGCAGCGCAAGGGCATTTGCTGTCTACTGCTATTCGCCACTCTGAAGCGTTTGTCGCAGCAGCAGAAAGTAATCGAACCGTACTGGATATCCGCAAATCGGAGCAAATCTGCAGTGGTAAACAGTTTGATTTAGCGATGACATCTGTCAACGCCGTCTATCACCAGTTCATCACCGAAATCAAGCAACTAGCAGCGAAGGGGCTATAACATGTTACGACCACAAGATAAGCGCACCGGGTTTAACCAAGGCAATCAGCTGGGAAAACGTGCAAAGTCTGAGAGCCCGAAGAAAGTCTTCACCTTTGCCAGTGGTAAAACTGCAACGGCCGAGCGAGTCATTGTCAAAGCCGATGAGCTTGAAAGTAAAACGGCGATTCACCCACTTAACCCACGTTGCCAAGAATCGCTCACGTTAGACTCCGTGCGCGATATTTTACCGAGCATTCAAGAAGAGGGCGTACATACGGAAGGTGTCGCCACCAAAGACGAGCAGGGCACTTATCAGTTGCTCGACAGCTCGCGCCGACGTTTCACCTGTCTTCATGCTAAAAAAGATCTACCTTTGTGGGTGATTGAAGGAGAGATAGAGCAAGCTGACCTTATCGCTTTCATAGGTACGACTCAGTCGGTGAAACGCTTGTCTTACCGAGAGCTGGGTGCGGAGTACGCAAGCATTATGCAAGCGCAAGGTTTCACTAAGGTTGATGAGCTTGCCGCACATCTCAACATTGGCCGCGAAACGTGTCGAAAGCGCTTCAGTGCAGCAGCGATTGACCCACGCATGATCGAGGTCTTCCCTGATTGTGAAGGTATCCCAAACGGTTACTATGCCAAGCTTGCTAAAGCTGAAAAGCAACTAGTGAAAGAAAACACTTCCGTTTCGCGCTTTATCAACTCACTTAAGGTTAACCTTGATGATGCTGAGAACGTGGAAGACAAACAGAAGCTCGTACTCGCAGCGATTGAAGCTAAGCTTGCGAAACAAGTCGCGAAAGTCTCTTGGAAAACCGAGTCGATTGCGAAGTTTGAAGATAAGAACCAATACGCCAAGGTTTCTCGTAGCAGTGATAAACGCGGGCTGAAGATAGAATTGAGCCGGCTACCCTCTGAGATGTACGATGAAATCGTCCAGTTCATCTCTGAAAAGGTCAACCAAAAATAACATGAGCCCTGCATAAGGTGGGGCCTTTAGATTTTACACGCAGTTTATTTAACATAATTTATTTAATATGCACTTTGGGTGTAAGTGCTATTGTTACAATGTAACCAATAACTCGTTATAGACAGTTGCACTGATAGAGTTCCTTAGAAGAAGTGAGACTCTTAAGGCTGTAAGTCAGTGCTGAGATATTGTGTAATTTGGTTGGTGATGACCTTAACAGGGTGCGCAAATGGTATCCCGAATATAAACACCGAGATCGACCACGGTATTGAGGTGAGCAATGAAAAAATATTTGTTGGTATCCCTTTATTTGCGAGCCTAGAGGGTACTACCGCTAGACTCGATAGTGAATGGATTGTCACAGCTGCCCACAACAAGCTCATATTATCCATGACAAAGGATGAAGTGTACTATCACCCTACCTGTGATATCGCTCTGATCCGTAGTCAAGGCACCTCATACACTGAAGTGGGTAAAGTGTATGAAGGTCAATTAGTTACGCATGTCGGCTACCCAATAGGGCTGCCATTATCGACAGGTAAAGGCAGCTATGTCGGGGAGATCGTTGCGATTAATAGAGGGCCTTGTCAAATGTCGGCAACTACAGGTGTTCTTATGTCTGGCATGTCTGGAGGTGGCACTTATAATCATAGAAATGAACTGGTTGGCGTTAATCATGGGTATGCCTGGGGAGATGTTCAATTCCCCAATGTTACCGTTTCACAACCAGCAATATTTGTTTCTCTTTATCGGGTTCGAGATTGGTTAACCGAGATAACGGGGAATGATTACTTTCTTGAATAGAGAATCAAGCGTCGTCACCATCGGTTCTAGTTAAATCGGTGCTTAAATGAGTAAGCTTTACACCATGCATACCGCTTTGAGAATGATGAACTCATTCATCATGTCTAAAAAGATGGTTAAACTGCATGGCCCAAGAGAGCTGTTCGAGACAGAGAGGCTCTGAGAATATCGGACCTTGCATATACTGTACCCCCAAATTTTTTAAAGCCAATACTTCAAACTGGCTCGATAATCCTTCAGCAACAATTTGCACCTTGAGCGTTTGACAGAGACCTACTAGGTGATTCAAAACTTGTTCACATACATCACATTGTTCTAAATCGTGAACGAGCCAGTGATGTAATTTTATGTAATCGAAATGATTTGCCTTTAGGAAGCTAACGGATGAATAACCAAAGCCAATTTCATCGATTAGAACATACCCTCCTGAATGCCGAACGGTATCCAGTTTTATTGCTTGGGATGTATTTGATTCAAGAACAGCTTTCTCGTTAACTCGGATTAAAATGTTATTTAAATCAATCAAATCAATTTCTTGCCATTTGATTAGTTCATCGAGCAACACGTTTGTATAACGCTCGTATTCTGTTGAAAAACACAAAATCAACTGAACATCGTCACCGAATATCTGTTGGATTTGTTTGTAATCTACCAAAGCGAGTCGATTGCAAAACAGGTATACATCAACAATGAGGTTGAGCTCCTCTAGTAACGTAATCACCTCTTCAAGAATGACCTCTTGCCCTTTATATTGAGGAAAAGTACAGATGGCTTCAAAGGCCGAAATCCTGCCGGTATTTGCGTCAATGGTGGGCAAGTAATGAACCGATAACAACTGCTGATCTACAATCGTTTTCAACCATTCTTCAAACGCTTTGCCAAGCTCTTTATCTACACTCTTTTTCTTACTGTAAAAATTAAATAGTGAGTTATCGTTGGGTAGCGGTTCTTTGAGTGCTTCTAATGCGTGCTCAAGACACTGGTTTGGGCATGCTGCATCCATACCTAGCACCGACCCCCCTACTCTAGTGTTAAGTAACCTTTGGTAGGTATACTCCCCCAAATGGAATTTAAGCTCTTTAAGTAAATCTTTTATTAAGCTTTTCAGCTTCTTCGTTCGTTCAGTAGTGTTACGTGTTTCAACCTCAATACAAACAGAGAAGATCCCCTCCCCTAAATAGCCAGACATGACCACATGAGGGTTTCTCTCGAGTGCTTGGGCAATGATTTTCTTTTCGTGTAGTCGATGAGCGACACTTAACTCGGGAGAGAATGCAAGAATGGCAACGCTTGCTTCTCTATTGCTTTCAAATAGAGCCTCTAACTGGAACAAGAATTTCTCTTTACTTGGTAATAGGGTTAAAAGCTCATAACCGTCGTTAATGTTTTCATCGAGACGGGCTAGATCTTGAGACAGGTCCGTTGTCATGGCAAAGAAGAACGACTCTCCGCTTGTTATGGTGAGTTTTTGAACTGTTAATTCTTGTGGAAATATCATTCCATTCGATTTTTTAGCGAAGAGAGTACCAGACCAAAACCCATGTTGATTCAACTCTGCCCATAAAGATGCATAAAATAGTGGTGAATGTTTGCTTGTGCTCAATAAGCTGACTTTTAAACCTAATATATCACGTCGTAAGAAGCCAGTTTGTCTTTCAAAATGAGTATTGCATGCCAATATTCGAGTCGTATTGTCAGTAATTACGATCCCCTGAGAGGCGTTATCAAAAAAACGAAGAAAAAGACTGGCGAGCTCATCACCACTGGGAATGATAATTAAGGGCTGGAAGTAACCAGAAAGGCTCTCTTTTTCAACCTTGTCGACCACAAACTCACCGAGCACAGAAGAGTGTTGGCGCATACGCATTGTACATATTACGCGTTGGGGTTCTTGATTCCTACGTGCCTTTGCAATTGCATTTTGAACCGCTGTCACTTGTTCTGATGTGAAATAAGTAAGAATATCATGAGCATGTTTTATGGGGCGTTCATATTGAAACAACAAAGAAAAAGCTTCTTCATCGTACTTAAATTCATTACTGTGAACATCCCATCGCCATTGAAACAGGGATTCCATTGGATTGGCAGTGTCTTGCGCCATAGTCGTTTATCTGGTGTCATTAGTTGCATATCCATGCTTTCACCATAGTTGATAATTAACACTAGAGCAATTACACCACCAATTGCTTACATCGCTAGTTTCTATTACGAGAAATTTCGTTGACACGAATAAGCTTCCACCGACCAGATTCATAGCGGAATGCATGCTCACGGATCGCATGATTAGTGGTAATGTTAGGTGAATCTGACACGAAAAGGAGGTTGTTTGTTTCATCGAACCGAATTCGGTTTGCAAAATTAGTACCACTGACCGTTTCTTTCGGCGAAATCGTTTGTGTCTCAATCCAACGTTCTTTGTTGAACTGAAATATATATAACTCACCAACAAAGGGATACACCACATCCTCTGTCATGGTATGAACGACCTCAGCTTTCCAAGGGGCACCTATCGCTAATGTGGTACTATCTGTAGCAAATGAGATTGCCGCACCAAAATAATCAAGATACCCCTGGTGAGTGGACTTTATTTGATGTTGAAACCACCATTTATTATCGGATAGTTCATATACAAATACGGCCCCTGGTGCTACGTCGTTTTCATCTATTTTTGTCTTGTATCGAGAGTGGCGCTTAACTATGTGTGTTGCTCTCGGGCTGCCTATTGCTAGCTGGGCCCCTGAGTCACTGATTGCGATGCTGTAACCGAATGAGTCATCACGCTGTCCGGTTGGGTTATCTAATACTGCCTTTAAACAATAATTTGAATCTGATTTTTGAAATAGCATCACCAGTCGATTTTTTTCAAAATCGTTTAGGGTGGTTTTTTCTACGGCTTTATAACCATCATCATAAACTGAGATTGCAAGCCATGAGCTATTCTGACTCCTAACCTTGACTAACGGAAGAAACTTGGTGTCAACATCTTCTTCGGTAGAACATAATGAGTGTGGAATATTATATAAAACATTGTCGGAAATTGGGTAACTTGAGGCATTTGCGTAATGACACAAAAAGCATGCGTTAAAACCATGGACCCACATAATAAAAAGAAGCCCCATGGAAAACGTTAAGGTGCGGTACAAAGTGCTCATAAATTAGCGGTACTCAACCATCGTGTAACCCAAGTTCCTTATGGTCTTTATTTCTAATCCGGCCTGCTTTAAAAAAGAGAGCTTAGATCTTAAGCGAGAGACTCTCATATCAATCGAACGATTGCTTTTTTCATACTCAATATTTCTCAAGGCTAAACAAAGCTCTTTCCTGGATATGATGCTGTTTATGTTCGTTGAAAAAGGGAGGAATAACTCAAACTCGGACTCACTTAGATTGACCGTCTTGCCATCAAAGTAAATGCTTCTGGCGTACTCATTGATAACGACTTTCTTTCTAGCCGTTCTGTTCTTAATTTGATACAAAGATTTAGTTTGAGTACTGATCAATTCTGAACTTGTGTCAGAGTGAAACACTTCGTTTGCTCCACTCTTAATAACATCAAGGATATAGCGATCACTTGGTTTGTTGGCAATGACAATGAGGATGACTTCAGACCTTGACTTTATCTCTCTACAATGGGCACAAGTTCGGTCTCGATCTGACGTTCCATTAATAAAAATGATATCGGCTTTCTCAAGGTCTTCTATACCTCCAATTTTTAATGAAACATTTTCATCAATATGTTCTTTTATATTGTAAAATGCCTCATGAATAGATTGAACTTTTGATAAAAAAGTAATGTATTGTTCGGCATCTTCATGGCGATCATTGTCAATTAAAATATTCATCGAATAGCCCGTCTTATTTAAACTTTACTTTAATGAGGTATTTGGACAAATGAGTTTTGCCGCTGTAATTCATACAACAGCAAAACGGGATAGCGTCGTTAGATTTACGCTTACAATGACTCAGTCACTTTGACGTAATCATTCGTGAGACGTTATGAATCACGATTGAGCAATGGCGTTAGATCGACAATATCTTGCCGTTTCTGTTTGTCTAAAGGCAGGTGTAGAATCGAAGGCCCCATTGTTGAGAAGTCGATGCTTGCGAGAGAAATGGAGCGTACTCGTCTGTTATGTTGAGTGTGGTAATAAAAGACTTTGTTTTGCATATCCGATGCTGTCGTCCATAACGTCGCTGATCTTAGTGATTCAGTGTCTGCGTTCCCCAAGCCGCTCCCTTCAGCCGCACCGGCACCTAAATTAAAACCATCGAGGATTCGAAATAACTCATAGACGGTTTCACTTGATGTTTCTGTTGGGCGGGCATTCTGAGAAAACGCAACAGCACGGACAAAGCGCGAAGGTGGAGTAAAGTCGCCTGGCAAACCAATCATTCCACTCCCTCCCCCCAGGGGAGCAAAATCTTCACCATTCAGCGCCTTATTAGGCAAAGCGACCGGAGAAAGGTTGATATAGTTTCGTAAATTCGTTAGGTGCCAGTCATAGTTTGGAGCATTAGTGATAACACCAAGTTTGTTATCAAAAACTTTCATTTCACCTTGATTAAACTCGATAACGGCAGAGGCTCCTGACGGTTCTGTAATAATGAAATGGGCCTCGACGGGAATACCAATCGACTTCTCGATTACAGCAACGACTTGAATATCAGACAGCGCATTCACCGCTTCCTTGACCGTTGAGAATTGAGTCAGAACATAATGAACTAAGTCTATACCTGTAATGGTGTTTTCTTGATTACTCGGTTCATAGTCTGGATACTGGGCGAAGCCTGGATGATAAAACAGCCCGGCTGTTAAACCCACTTCGTTCATGCCATCTGCAATGGTGTTTTTTTCTAACAGATCGAGCCCAACAACGCCGTATTTCGATACCCACTTTTTCCCATTTTTTCCGTCAGGCGTTGTTCCCTGGAAAGCGACATTCCTTGGGATAATGGCGACTCGAGAATTTAAATCGAAGGCACCCCACTCCATAGTTCTTCCGTAAACGACACTTCCATCATTCGCCATCAGTTTTATACCTGTACATGCAATTGAAATAGATGGGAGCATAGCCAATGTAAGAGCGACCATTTTGCGTCTAAAATTTGGTGAAAACTTATCCAGCATTCGACTAACCTTTGCAATATTGTAAATATGATATTTTCTTTGCCTAACATAATTACAAGAAGCTAATGATTAAAATTAATTTCGCTGAATTAATGGGGATTTAATTTGTTACGATATTAACAATCAAGACATCCTTAGGCACAGGCGCACAATCGTGATAAATATAGTCTTTACCGCTACATCGGTTGAAGGCGTGCAAGCGATGTACAGTCGGATCTATATTTAACAAAAAGAGCGCTAATTCGATTAGCGCTCTTCTTCTATCTAACCGTGTATTGATGACTATCGATTGCTAAACGATAAAGCGAGCCCATTTAGGTTATCCGCAGATACTGTAAGTTCGTGAGATAGTGTTGACAGTGCTTCAGCTTGGGCGAGATTGCTCCGAGATGCGTCATTAATGCTCATGGCGTTGGTGCTGATATCTTCGGCAACCGCCCCTTGTTGCTCGGCTGCGGTTGCTGTTTGCAGTGCGATATCAGAGATCTCACTTAATGAATTAGACATCGCAACGACTTTTGTCTCTGAGTGTTTCGTCTCTTGCGCACATACTTGGCTTACGTTTTGATTTGCAATCATTTTGTTTTGAAGTTCATGCAAAGAGGCCTGTATACGTCCAATCGTCTTTTGAATGTGTTCGGTAGCATCGTGAGTACGAATACTCAAAGCACGAACCTCATCAGCAACGACAGCAAAGCCTCGACCGGCACTACCAGCTCTGGCTGCTTCTATTGCTGCGTTAAGCGCGAGTAGGTTGGTTTGTTCTGCAATCCCTTGAACCTCAGAGATAATGGCATTTATCTGTTCAGATTCACTAACAACCTTGGAAGCCACCAGTGTCGATTGCTCTACTTCTTGCGTCATCGTTTCTACTTTCTGACGAGTGATGCCAATGGAAGACAATGCTTCCTGACAGTGAGACTCAGCGATTTTAACCTGTTCAGATGTCTGAACGCAGTTCTTGGCGACATCTTGAATCGTTTGGGTCATCTCTTCGATGGCCACTGAGACGGCCTCTAGCTCTTGTGTTTCACGTGCGATATTAGACTGAGATTGCGCTGAAGATTTATTAACCTCTTCAGCACTGGAGCGAATGGACAGCCCTCGGTCTATTACGCGACCTAAGATAGTACGGACTCGTCCATGTTCAATTTTTAAGTGATAGTCGGTGGCGTTGTCTCTGTTGGTACTGAAAACAAGGCGAGAGATGCTATCGTAGTCATTAGCGCGCTGCTTCTGCTCTGATGGATTTGATACCAACTCACGATAGTAGAGCAAGAGCAAAAACGCTGGTGTCGCAAGATTGAATAGAGGGGAGCTTGCAAAAGCAAGGTAAGTAAATGCTGCGCCAGCCAGCAAACCAGATGCCAATTTTAGATTCTGAAACCGACCTACTTGAACGTTGAGTGAAGGGTTTTGGTTTAGTTTCTCGTAAACCTCAATAGCGCGTTTTTTATATTGATTTTCTAAGTGTATACGTACAGATTGGTAACCAACATGATCACCATTCTCATATATAGGACAGACAAAGGCGTCTACCCAGTAATAGCCACCATCTTTAGTGCGGTTTTTTACGGCTCCTCGCCAAACTTCACCTTGTTTTAAATGTGACCACAAATCAGCGAACGCTGCTTTTGGCATATCTTTGTGTCGAACGATATTATGATGCTGGCCTAATAACTCCTCTTTAGTAAAGCCTGCTATTTCACAAAATATATTATTGACGTAGGTAATTCGACCGTTTAAGTCTGTCGTTGAGATAAGTTCTGCACCGACAGGTACATAGACTTCTTGGTTTATAGTCATTGTTATTGAAGCTCTTTATTAATGATTAGTTACATGTGGTTATTAATTAATCAAGAACCTCAACACCCTCTAGCCCAGTGGGTAATCCAAACTGATTCATTAATCTGAAGACAGCGGTTGAGAAGTCTCGACCATTCCCTTGCTGCTGAATATGACCCACAAACTCGTTGTAAATCTTTATATAATCAAGGGCAAAGTTCGAGGCATACTTAAACCCGCGTAACCACTACCAAAGTCATCCATTGCGAACCTGTAGCCATGCGTTCGCAGCTCCTGCAATGAATGAAGTTTTTCTATCATTCAACAACCTTCGATATATACAGACCTGAAATATTTTAGGTCTGTATACGTCTAGTTATGCATTGAACGCAACGCTTACCATGACATGTACCATAAAGCGTCGCTTAAATGAGTAAGGTTAAAACTCTAGCCTCATATCTACTGTCCCAGTAATGGCTACTTCTTTACTTGGATCAAGCGCATTAACATTGAGGTATAGCAAGGGTTCCAACGTCCACACCTCATCGGTATCTGCGACCATTGCAATAGGTCCCATTTTGGAACCTTGTGTTGATGAAGAGCTGGCCTTGTTAAAGTTTCTCAACGATGTTGAAGTGCCTTCGTTTCCAAGATTATCTGTTGACGGAAGGGCATCGCTACTACCGAACCTTACAATCCCTATGGCATTGTTATCCGAGTCTCGCATTGTAAAGCCATTGGTAACCTCAGAGCCAAAAATGTTATTCGCTGAATGGTCATCTGCATTTGATGCAATAGCATCTTCAAAAACAGCAGTAATAGAAGTATCTACGCCACAGTTGTACGTGATAGTGATTGGCGATGCGCTTTTAGAAAATCCAGAAACCCTTAGACCCGTTGATGAAGGCTCGCTTTCACGAGCAGCATCAATACTTTTGACATCGTCATAGCTAATGTCACCAAAGTCTAAAGTATGAGTAGATAACTCTAAATTACATGCTGAAGGGGATACCGTTCCAGTAATGGAAGCGCCAACATTATCTGCGGCAAAAGCGCTTGATGTTACCGCTGCACTAGCCATTAAAAGTGCGATTGAAAATTTTACCTGCATTTTTAATTCTCCTAATGGTTAAAATACCGCAGTGACAGTGTAACTACCATTGATGGTATGGGTTTCACTAACATCTAATTTATCTTTACCCCAAAAGTAGACCTCTGGTGTCAATTTAAACGATAGTTTAGTCGCTGGAGTGGTAACGACATCTGAGTAGGTATACTGTGTCGCGCCCGTTAATACACTCCCACTTTCGTCACTATAGGTACCGGAAGAGCTTTCGCGAGATTGGAAGCTTCCTGTGACAGGGGTATCATCGACTTGACCATCGCTGATATTAAGTAGGTAGTAACCAATGTCTTGATCCTGTTGGCCATCCCCAGAGTTAATACCGAGCCCCAAGCCAAGCGCTCCTAAAGGAGCATCCGAGTCTGTTACCGCGTTACCATCGGTCACCGTGAAGCCAATATGCGCTTCGGCGCCACAAGTTATGGTAAATGTTTGCCCGGAAACGGAATACCCGGTGTAATCGCTCGCTGCCACTGCACCGACATCGTTTAAATGAGACGTTGCGATTGAAGGCAATGTGATCGCCGCTTGGTCGACCACAATGTCACAGGAAGTTGGGGTAATGTTCGCGGTTATAGATAAACTGTCGGAATCGGCAGCATAAGAGTTTACTGATATGAGCAAACTTGATGCTATTGCTAAATTAAGGTATGTCAAACGTATCACTGTATTCATCCTTGTTTCTATTCACTTATTCACCTTGCCAAGGTCGTATTTTTGGCCGTGCACCATAAGGTGATGCAATTTTATATTCAGCAAAAAAACGACAATAAACAAATTAAAGGTGAATTAATTAAGGGGCAGTAATCGTTAATTTGTAAATCAGTTCGAGGTTACTGGTATCAATAGAAACGGTTATATGTTCTTTTTTAACCTATACCCTAAGTTACAGTATGCTTCTATATGAAATTTCGAATTGCTATCTCTAAAGAATCGGCGAAGAGTGTTTATCGTAATATCCACTGAGGCAGCACTTGCAATTCTATTCCTATAAATCAAGCTAGATACTTCGCTAACCTTGACTACATTTCCTTTATTTCTCATAAGAATACTCAATACTCTTAGTTCCGCAGGATTTAAAGCCCTCCTCGTCTCCGACTCTCTCTCTCCCTTTACCCAATAATGTCCATTCAACAGATTCAACTCATAGTTTCCAACTTCTAATAACATGGCGATCGAACTTTCCTTGTAATGTATCGTGATGCTGGTGCTTACTATTAAAATAGTGTACTCATTGTTCGAAAATTAATTATAAATATCTAACACTTTGGACAGTTAAGCCATTGATTATCTGCTAATTAATGGCTAATAACAATTTAGCACTTGTTTAAATTGGAGTAATTAATCGATTTAATATGTTATTTTGCTTTAGGCAAGCTTCGTTTTATTAAGCTCAATCTGCTATTCAACTGCAATACTTCTTTTCCTGCCCCCAAATAGTCCCCCTTCATTAAAATAGTGACTTTCCCGTGAATATGGCGCCCACCAACATGTTTGCTTCCACGATAAATAAAAAAAGTATTCTCTTTCTGTTCTTCCCTAACAACATGGGGCTGCAAAGTGATCGGATAGCCATCTAAAAGCACACTCTCCCATTCAAGGCGAAAGCTGATGTGTGAACTCGTTGCGTAATTTGGAATAAGATGTGTCGCTTGCAGACCAATTATCTCGTTTTCTTCACAATATCCAATGAAGTTAAAGGTATAACTTCGATAGATTGGCTGCTCGTGCCCCAATTGTATATCCTCAATGCGTTCGTTGTTATCGATATGAAATTGGCATTGCTCCTTAGCACTTACGTTGCCGCCTATGGCAACCAGTGCGCAGGCTAAGTAGAGTTTGAACATCGAGCTGTTACCTCATGATAGTAATTTGACTCATCTAATACACCAGTCCAATCGATCGTAACATCACACACTTTTTCGTCATCCAGCCATAACGAATAACCAGGCATACGGCCGGATTCATCTTGCAACATAACCTGATTGTAGGCATCAATGACACCCATATAGTTAGAGTTTTTGTCCTTCAATACCATGCCGATGTAGCGTTTTTTAGGCAACATAGTGACCATTGCACGAGACACCTTTTTTAACGACAGTTCCCTAAAAACAACGGCCCCCCTAACAGGGGTTGAGTAAAAGGAGGATTGAACAGGTTCATAGCCATATGGCAAACTTTTTAAGTCAATACCAATTTGTTTTTTACGATAAGGCGCTACATTCGATTTGACGCTATCACCAATTGGAGAAGACTGCTCTTCCCCTAGTAAGGTAATCCCTTTCGCCCGCCGCCCAGACCCCGTCTCTGTTATTTTTGCGACGGAAAATGTGTCTCCTAGCGGTGTTGGGGAAATCGCATACCCTTCTGAGTGCAACACCATCCCCCCTTGCGCTGTGGCAAAAAGGGTGTCGATGTCATCTGTATCGGTATAACTTAACGACCAAGAACTAATGGAGGATGTACCTCTTGCAGAGAGTGTTTTCGAAACATAGCGAGACTGATTGTTGTAATCCGTTGAAAGGGAAGTATTTATGTTGCCGATATCTGTACTCACCCTGGTAGATAAACTACTTGATGCTCCTTTTTCTCTGTATCTTGTATAAGAATCTAACGCTCTATCACTCAAAGATAGAGGGAGCGATAGCGTCAGTGAAAATTCACTGTTGTCTTCACCAAGCATTTCACGAAAGTTCATGGCTACAGTGCCATCAAACAAAGGGCGTGAATAAGATAAAACATAAAAGTCATCATGACTCTCTTTATAATTTCGGTGCGTCAGAGTAGCGCGTAGGCTCCCAGGAAAAAAACGTTGGTCTGCATAACTGATGGCGATGGAATGAGAATCTTTTAAACGGTTGCCACTAAGCTGGCTTTCAACATTGTGTGGTGCGACAAAATCTTTTTGGGTTCGGTTATAGTTATAAGCATATCCCAAACCGTTGTCGGTCTTAACTGTCGTTCCCACTTTCAAGCGCCAGCCCCAAGCTCGCTTTTTTGCTTGGTAGCTACTATCAACCTGAGAATTAAATGACCAGTTGGAAAATCCTTCGGCATTGGTAAACACGGCCATGCCTATATTGCCATTCTCAAATACAGAAGCCTCTGTTTTAAAGTCATTTATCCAGCGAATACCCGTCCCAACTTGATCAACTTTTAAGCGAGTAAACATAAGTTCTGTCTGTTCAACTTTACCCAATGAAAACTGATAACCATCTAATAGTACTAATGGCGAAATGAGATCAGTTAAATCAGAGTGACTAGTTAACACAGGGTGTCGCTTTTCAGCGATATGACCATTTTGCTCTTCAATTTTCAGAACCAGATCGCTATGGCGATTCAGTAAATTAATTTGCTCAAATTCAAATTCTCCGCCCATAACAAACGTTTCATAGAGCAGCTTGTTATCTTGGAACACTTTTACAGTAGCGGGCCCATCACTATGGCCATAAACTTTACCCACCAAGCGTTGATCAAGTTCAAGAGGGTTATCCCCTATAACAATCCCCTCGTAAGCAAATCCGGGTAATAAGGCGGCCCCATCAGTAAGCTGCCCTGCTTTCATAGTCAAACCATAATCCACAAAGTCTTTACTCACATAACTTCTGCTATGTTTAACTTGGTTATCCGTAACATTAAAATAACTGCTTGTTTGCCACCCCTGAACATGTAATGACGAATCAAAATTACCAGAGTACGCCGCATCCGAAGAGCTAGTTTGATTACTAGTAAGTCGATTACGATAGAACAAAGAATAATTAGTACTCAGTGCCGGTACTCCATAGTCATACTTATCAGAAAGTCGTTGTATAGAAACTTCTGGAGCTACTATATCCAAGCGTTGAGTGTGGATGTCAAAAATAACCCCGCCTTTTTTATCGGTGATCTCTACACACCCCGCCGACGACAAAGACTGTGCCCTAGGAAGAATTAAAGTCATCGTGTAAAGCGTGTTTGGGAGGCAAAGAGCGCCCCCCTTAAAAGGAACCCACTCCGACTCGGTCTCTCTCCCATTTAAATAAATATCAAAGAAAACCGATTCGTTTTTTACAACATCGTATGTCTCCCCATTTATAACGCTAAGATCGATCCCTTTCTTGTTTAAAACCGCTTCATCAAAATAATACTCATCTGGTGCAGCTCTTGCGTTCGATTGCTTTTCGGATTCAATATCATTAGCAAACACGAAACTCACCCACCCACCGTATAGCAAAAAAGCGGCACTTGTTGTTTTTGACACGCTCACTGCCCCATGGCTAGATAAAGCACTGTAGGGTCTTGGACATAGCCAAAATAATTAATTGGTGTTAAATGGACATAGTCCGTTTCGTGCTTAATGATTCTTGCTTCTAAAGGTTTAAGAATCGTATTTGTGAACGGTGCTATCGGATGTTCAGATGAATCAGTCACGGATTTGATTCTGACAATGGATTCAGAGTGATTAACGATGTAGTTTTGACCATCACGATTTTCAAAGCGTATCTTTTTCCACGGGTGTTGTTCAATCGACTCTCCGTGATAAATAACCGGCAGATCATAAGCCACATTGATCATAAGCCGAGTGTTGGCCGTACTCTTCTCTTCCTTCTTGCGACCAGCAACTGAAGTAATGACTAAACGTTCATATACTTCGTTCGGTTTCAAACGCTCATACCCCTGTCTTGGTAAGACTCTGAACGCCGCGTGTTGGCCAGGATTCAGCTTTTGTATAGAGGGTGAGACGATCAAGTTCTCCGAGAGAGATTTATCTAAAGCGGTCACTTCAGCATGAAGTACATAGGGGGTATCGGTTTGATTTGTGAGAACTAGGCTAGGTTCAAAGTCATCTTGAATTAAATTGACGGCTTGTGCACTTAATTTGATACTACCAGCATACGTTAAGGCTGGTTGGATTAAAAAAGCAAGTCCGATTGTTGCCCAAAAAAAAGAATGGTTCATGAATTATCTAAACTCCCTAAATAATAGCAACGCTAACTAATTAGGAAAAACAAAGACAATTAATTTGATTTAAGTAATTGTTAATTAATTCAATCTCAGGGTTTTAATTGATTAATTAACACTAAAAAATATTGACTCGATAATATTTTGCTGTAAAAGGTCCCCATCTCCAATATTGATTGGAAATGAGGAACAGAAGGTTAATGAATAACGACTACATACAAATAAAAACCTTAGTTAGCAAATCATCTAGATCATCAACTTGATACGTTTTTATATCGTTTGAAACACATGTGATATAATAGTCTGACTCTTGCTTTCGCACATAGATGTAAGATTTAAATTTCCTGTCAATATCGGTATAAAACGGTTGTAGCCCTAAGCTATTGACCAAATGTTTTTCGACGATTTTTTCTACATCATCGAAATGAAAATGCACGCCCTCACCGAGATCAGAAACAAAATCACTATGAGTGCCCACTTTATTGACATATGTATAATAATTCATGGTCGCAATTGCACACCCTACGCCACCAGTAACAAGAGCAAAGAGTAAAACAAAAAAACCGAATAAAGTAACCCTGCCTAAACGATGCCCATTCAGCCACTCTTTAACGGTGCTCCTTAGATCCGGGGCATACTGCTGTTCTTCAGGGGCAAGTTCTGGCTCTTCCAAACAGCACTTAGAAATATTTTGAGTCAGCCTATAACATGTGGCACCGCGAGAGCACTTTTCTGTAAAGATAATAGGCGCGCCGTTTGAAGAAATTGAACGAGCTTTCCTCCGAATACCAGAAATCGCGACAGCAACTGAATTATCTGTAACCACTTTCCCCGGCCAGCACTTATCTAAAATAGCACTTTTAGGTAGCTTCTCTCCATCTTGCTCGATCAGCACCGTCAAGATTTTATGCTCTGTACTTGTTAGTTGAACACTTTTCTCATTGTAAATTAGCTTACGAGAGTGCACCTTAAGAGTAAATTGCAGTGCCATCCTTTACCTCCAAGCTCCGTGGCCACCTTCACTCTTCATCGTTATCAGCTCTAAGTCTGTAGTGCCCCCCAAAAGTGATCCTTGGAGAAAAGCGCCCCCTTTGTATGGCACCCAGGTGGCAGTGCTAAACATCTTTTTTTTCATCCCTTACTTTCCTTTTTGTTATTCTTATTTTGTGTGACCGCAATTGCTGATTTCTTCGGTTAACGACTCTTCTTTTACTTTCAATAATCGTGTATCTCCTTGCCCAACACAGGTAACCCGATATTCCCCATTCTCCTCAAAAATAAACACTACGTGGTCCGCTTGTTTACCCACATCTTGGGTAAAAGTGGCTATGTTCTCTAACGCCTCGATGTCGGAAAGCAATCTTTTTTGCACTTGATATAAATGGACAATTTTAGTGTTATGACCGTTTTGAATGTATGATTGGTTAACTCTTTCTGGGCTAATAAAACGCAGGAGATGAAGCTCATATACACCGAATGAGGCAACAATAAGTCCCCCGAAAAACACCATCTCTACTCTGTAACGAGTAAGCCGCTCTCGCCAACCTCCCGCTTTGTTCACGGTGTCAATTTGGCTCGATGCCAATCGTTCGATAAACTCAATCGAAATCACGGGATTAATGGAATAACACGTTTCACCATTGCCGTTTTTCTGCGTCACGATCACCGAAGTTGAAGCACCTGAGATACGCTTAAATTTCTTTCTTAAACTGAAAATAGCCACCGTCACTGAACTGTCTGTAACAACTTTTCCGCTCCAACATTGGCGCATGATTTGATCACGAGTGAACACTTGTTCAGGGTAACTTGAAAGTAACTTAAGAATTTTTAATTCACTTTTGCTTAACTTTTCTTCCTCCTCCCCTTGACTCATTGTCATAGCAGCACTGTGCACTCGCACATTCATCATATCAATCACCCATACAGTTCACAGATAAGTTACAAATGAATCACTAACTTAGCAGTGCGAATAGCTATAAAGGAGTTAATTCTCAATAAATTAATTCTTAATTAACCCTACCTCCCCCACATTGAACAAAATTCAGCCAAGCATTCATGAAAAAACGCTCATTCCTTTACAAAAACGTGGAAAACAAACCTGAGAAAATTAAAGAAATTTTTAATCTTATTTTAATTTATTAATCGCAAGTCATTGTTATCCTTACACCTGGAGGAATTATGATCATTACTGATAAAACAATCAAAGTTGGAAGTTGCTTGCTAGACCCATTAACAGGGCTCTATAAGTGGGAAAAATCTTCACTTGAATTTCACAAGCTGGGAGGTCGGGAGCTTCGCTTATTCTTACTATTGCATAAAAACTTAGGGGAGCTAGTAACGAAAAGAACACTACTAGACGTCGTTTGGGAAGGAAGAGTCATCGGTGAATCATCTCTAAACGTATCTATTTTTAAGCTGCGTGCCTTCTTAAAGGAAGTTTCAGCAGAATTTGCCATCATTAATGTCTCTAGAATTGGTTACGTAATGCAAAAGACACCATAGGTCTTTCGTTAACAACATTTGCCTTAGATTCGCACAACTCTTAATAACTCGTCACTCACGAACAAGGACTTACCTAACGAACCCAAGAGCGCTGAGTAGGTTTGTCTTCCCCTCGAGCTTACTCAGCTGGGTGCGCGTATTTACACATTCAACCCCTAAAAAATGCACGCCCAGCCAAAAAGAGAACGTTCCCGAAAAAAAGCAAATTTATATCGATAAAATGATATAGAAAAGACACACAAAAAGCATGATAACGATCGCAAAAAATATCAATGATATTGATAAAACTGTAGGTCTCATCATTCAAACCATTCAAATTCTCATTTTTGAGACAACCTTCACGACCTAAATATTAACCCAACCCAAACAAGCAAACAAATAAGAAACAAAACAACAACAATTTTTTTTCATTCAATCTCACCTAAATAGAACACATTGAAAACGTTACCATAAAGAAGCCGTTGATAATGTGTACAACTGGCTACCAAGAACAACCTTCAACAAGCTCAGACATACGCTATCACATTTCTAAAATAGCAGATTTAAAGATCTTACACGGTAAATGAACAACCCAATCGTAGCCTGTACTAACGCCTACCTTGATTGAAAGTCACTTCTCTCAATGCAACGCCACAACCACTCTGCTTAATAGCAAATAAAAAACGTCAATAATTTAATTATGATTAATTCAATTTCACCCACAATCATTCGCCATGAGAATGGATTGACTTTATTTATATTGTTAAATGGTGGGGGAATTCGACTTCATAGCTGGATGTGACCGCCCTTTCCTTACTTAGATAATCGACATAAAATGAAGTAGAGATTAATTTCATGGATTCTAAACGAAATTCTAAAAGCCAAATTGGCGTTGCGATCACTGTATTTTCAGCGCTCATTTCGCTTTCTTCCTATGCGGATCAAAACGTACTCAATAATGGAAATTTAAGATTTATTGCTTCGGAAAATCAAGGGGGCGTAGAAAAGGGCTCTGTGGATAGCTGGGGCAATTTATATCAACCGCACTATTTCAATGGAGTAGACTGGAGCAAACTCACTTATGGAGATTTTGCCTTAGATTTTGCCATTGCCGCCGGCGGGGATGGCCAGAATAATTGGAACACAAACGGCGTATTCGCTTCGACAGATAACAATTCACCGTATATAAACGACCTTACCATTAATTCAGACCAATATATCTCAACTGGATCTGCAGAAGGCTACGGTACGATTATCGCAAGCGGCACACTCTACATCAACGGTCAGTCGATCGAGCTATCACATTCCTATACACTATCTGCAGATACCCAATTCATATCAACAAAAACAACCGTTACCAACACAAGCGATAGTAGACTTAACAATCTGCGTGTTTGGGTCGGTACTCGCGATGATTGGATAGGTGAGGTTGATGCGCCCAATAAAACTCGCGGAAACATAATTAACGGCGAGTTCATTCCTCTATCGCAAACGACCGACAGCTCTAATGCCATAAAAGTAGAATCTGCTGACGATAGCGTGCTCTTTTATTCACAATCACCAAACGTCGCTTCTGTCGTTGCAGGCTATGGGACTACATTCTACCCACTATACACTCAAGACCCAAACAATAGCGAGATTTACATAGATGGGGCAGACTGTTCTTATGGCTTATTTATGCGCCTTCCCGATTTAGAGACATCAGAGAGCGTGCAGTTTGATTGGAACTATTCAGGCGGCCAGGCCGAAGACCTAGCAGCCATGATCTCTGAACTTTCCGCCATAACAGACACAACAATCCCCTTAACAGAAGATCATGATGTAAGCTTCGACGCAACAAGCTTTCAAGACAACACCGAAGCCACGTTTCCTAGAATTAAAATCCAGAGCTTACCCACAAATGGACGCTTAATGCTAAATGAAACAGAAGTAACGGAAGGGTTGGACATTGATCAAGACAGTTATAGTGATTTGCGTTATGAACCCGCACCCAATTTTTTCGGTGAAGACTCGTTTATTTGGCAAGGTTGGGATTCAAGCGGCGGTACATGGTCGGATGACGTCAATATCGAGCTTTCTATCAGCCCAGTCAACGATGCCCCATACATTTCCGACCCCGAACAAATCCTGAGTGAGCGCCAAGAAGATGGCCGCTATATTATCGACGTACTGAATGCTGCACTAGACATTGACAGCACGAATATCACCGTCAGTCATGTAAGCGTTAATGGCGACCATGGCAGTGTTGAAATAGGCCTAGATGGTCGCATTACCTTCACACCAAACGCAGAGTTCCATGGCACAGCTCAAATCAATTTCACCATAAGCGACGGAGATGGCGGTCAAATTGATGGCAGCGTTACCGTAGGGCAATCTTCATCAAACAATGTTATCGCGAGTGAAGTGAGCATGTCTGGGGGGGCATTTAACATACTGTTCGGCCCACTGTTATTACTCATCGCTCGACTGCGTTCACGCGAGCAAAACACAGGTAAAAATACGCGGATCGGCCCAACTGCTGTACTGATGTTATTACCCGTTGTTGCCAAGCCAGCATTCTCTCAAGAATGTATGGAGACACCATCGTGTTTAGATCAGCAAAAGTTCTATGTAAGTGGTCAAATCGGCTATAGCAATACCGACGCAACATACAAAGATATCGAAGGGCAATTCAGCACAAACAGTGGGAAAAGTCACGTGGACAACGGAGGAATCTCATACTCTGCTTTAGTGGGTTACCATGTAAATGACTATTTGGCTATTGAAACAGGCTACCTTAACCTTGGTAGGCGCAGCGTTTCTTTAACACCCGATCAAGCTTTACAAGCCGATGTGGCTAAAAAAGCGTACGTCGCGACAGGTCATGGTCTAACAACCAGTTTGATCGGCTCTTACCCGATAACCGACAACTGGGCAGCGCTGGGGAAAGTAGGAGCATTTGTCTGGCAGAGTCAAGCTAAGGCGAAGCCAATTAGTGCGCTTTCAGACAGCCAAAAGTACCATGGTACCGACCTTATAGTAGGCTTAGGAACCCATTACCAATTTTCTGACCATTGGCAATTTTACTCAATGGCTGACTTTATGAAACTGGAACAACAAAATATCATCAACTTGTCAATCGGCGCTCGTTACTCATTTGACCTGTAACCCCCCCACTCTCAGATTAAAATAATCAAGTCTCTTGAAGCTGTTGCCCCGCTTCAAGAGATTTCGACCAACTTACACACGCACTCAAAACGCTATTTCTCTCCCTTTCCTGCAACACAACATTAAGACTCACTTAATGAATCTTCTTTTATTCATTGTGTCGCCAGAACCCAGATACCACAAAAGATGTTTGAGGTCAGCTTTCGGGTAACAGAGAAGACCAGGCCGTCCATTGCAACGACTCAAGGCACTCACCTTCCAACTTAAGGAGTCGGCTTTTGTGTGCTTTAGAAACACTCTAAGCGTTAAGGTGGTACAAGAACGCTCTAAAAAGCACGGCTCATCGCCTCGCAGTTTCGAGTGAGATTGCAAATAAATCAATGAGAAATGATAAGTAACGAACGTCGCATAGGCTTGCGGTGCTTTCAATGAGCAGAAACAGTCAGCGCACAGTATGCCCGTAACCCACACAAACTTGTGCTCAGTTACGCGATCCAAAAATAAAATCGGCCCCAATTAAGTGGGGCCGATAGAAAAAACACTCATGAGGCAGGAATCAAGATCGCCTCAACATAATAAGTGTCTTAATAAGAACAGTAAAACTGCAATCGAATCGTAGTATAATCACGCCAGTCATTTACCATATCTTCCTTTTCGGTGTCGCCAAAGCGATAGTTGGGGCTATTTTCAATCCCTATGGCAACGTTACGCATATGCTCAGGCCCCCAATAAGCGATATTGTCGACACCACCACAAGAAGCAATGCCTTCACTCTTAAAACGGTCAAAATCAAATCTGCTATAGCCTGACCCCCCGTAGTTGAGATACGCTAGATTGCCCCCGACTTTAGAGGCTATGTGAATCGGCATCGACTCCCCCCTTTCTATCTCTATTGGTGCTGTGTGACTTGAAATGACATGTTCGATAGGCACTGAGATATCAAAGTAGTCCGTCACATTCTCTCTGAGCATGCTCGCTGAAACTCGCTTTCGACTCACACTTAACAGATAACTATCACTCTGAGCTAAAAACGGGCCATACGCAGCTTCGTCTACCGTGATCGTCGCGGCGCCTGCATTATGAATCGTCACTTGCCCATCGTCGTCCACGGTGGCCACGTGCTCATTATCCGAACGGTACGTTAATGCGCCGCCGTTACCGCCGGTTGCCACTTGGGTAAAGGTTACATCGTCAAATACTACCTTACCTAGCACATCTGGCCCTGCATTCAGTGGCGTGCCGCCATCGATAATCTGTAACACAAAGCTATCAGTACTACCCAAGAAGTTTTCCGATTCTGCCTCGGTTAGTGTAATGGTGGTACTCCCTACCTTGTGTAAGGTCACTTGACCAACAGCATCGATACTGGCCACAGCTGGATCACTAGAATGATAGCTGATCGCACTACCATTACCGCCACGGTACGCCGCGACAAACCCACCATCACTCAGACGTCTAATTTGAGTCTCTCCAACATCGAGCGCGGTACCCGGAGCTTTGGCTACCGTGATGGTGTAACTATCGCTTGCCTCCAGTAAATACTCATCTTCCGTCACCAGCGCAGTGATTGTTGTACTGCCGGCTCCGACAATAGACACGGCACCCGTGCGGGAATTCACGATCGCCACATCAAAGTCAGACGAGAGGTATCGTGCCCCAACCTCTGTATGCCCTTGAACACTGTCGCCATACGTTACCGACATGTCAGGCCCTAGTTCGAAGTTTGGTCGGGCGTCTTTCTCAATGGTAAGAACATAGCTTGCCGTTTGCTTTTGGTAACGCTCTGATGCCGCTTCTTCCATAGTGATGGCCACTCGACCAGGCTTGACAGCTGTCACGGCCCCAGTTGCAATATCCACGGTCGCCACGCTTGTATCAGAAGAACGGTAAACAATAGTGCCACCATTGCCTCCGAGCGCTGTTCTATGAAGCGGCGTTTGCGTCAGCGTTTGGTAGGTCTGAGTCACATCACTGCCCGCTTCTAATGGCGTGCCCGATGTCTTGTCTACTGTCAGTAAATACGTTGCTTGCTGCGCTAAATATCCGTCTTTGGCCGCTTCATGAGCCGTGATCACCGTAGCGCCAGGAAGCAACACGGTCACAGTACCGCTGCTTTCTTCAACCGTAGCCACTGATGGGTTAGAGGAAGTATAAGTCACCGGCCCCCCATTGCCCTGAGTCGCCGCTTGTGTAAAGACGTTCGCCCCCTCTCCCGTGACATCGCCACCGAAGTTCATTACCACATCAGGACCAAACGACAATCTTTGCCCAGCAGAAGCCGTAACATGAATATTATAGCTTGCTTGCTGCGCCATAAACTCGCCCGCTTCGGCTTCTTTTGCGGTAATTGTGCTGCTCCCTAACCCCACAATGGTTACTTCACCAGTCGTCGTATTCACCTCTGCGACGCTGGTATCAGACGACTCATACGTAATGGTCCCCTGATTCCCCGCGGTTGCAGCACGAGTAAAGTTCACCACCGTACCATACTCGATTGTCATATCATCGCCAAAGTCCAGAGGTTGACCAGCTAAGCCCACTTTAGTACTAACCAGCTGATACATCATCGCCTGTTGACCATACATAAGCTGGACTGGCTCTTGACCATCACCTAAACGCGATCTAAGCGGTGTATTATCCATGTCCACCTGAACCCGTTGACTGCTGTCTAGCCTAACGTGTAAGCCCACGCTGGAGCGTGTTTCTAATGGATAGAGATTCATGTACGCGGCGTTATATTGCGTCAAAGCGGCTAGCACGTCATCTGGCGCACCAGAAAACTCGATGTCAAACGTCAAATCGGAGCGCTCTAACTGTGTGCTGCTCAGGGTACTCACAGGTGAAATAATCACTTCATTTAACTCACCAGAGTCAACCACCGTCAACGTACCGGTCACATCTCGAAACTTACCAGAGGCCAAATGACGAACCGTCGCATGGTAGTTATAGTCACCCGCAACCGGCGGCACATTCACCATAATGCGAGTTTGGTTTTGTAACGTCTGTTCATCCACGGCAAAGGCTTCTGGTAGTGTCCAATCCACTTCGTATTCTTGATGCGCAGAGCTCGAGTGGGCATTTGACATGGCAGACAACGCATTCGCAGTCGCGTCTTCCTCGTCAAACAACAAACGCAACTCCAGTGGTCCGTATCCATCACCGCTATTGAGTGCCTGTGCTACGCTGTTGAGTGCACTCACATTGAGTGGGAGATCTTTCTCTTTGTACTCGAGGGTAATGCGATGATTTCGATCAACAAAATCCAAACGCTGACCTCGTAGGTCTCTCAGCGGTGCCACAGAGTCCATCGACCACTGTTTCGACCAAGGCATACCGAAGCGATAAGTGAAGCTCACATCACTTTCGAAGGATGAATCCAGACCTTTCGCTTTCTTTACACCGGTTCTCACCGTGACAGCAGGCACAGGCGTATACGCTAGATAGGCTTCGCTGACATAAGGGTCTTTCATTCGCTGACGCGTACCATCAACGCCAACCTCATCACCAAAGTACTGCTCATGAGTGACATCCAACCCTAGAGAAGGGTTTGTCGGCCAGTAACTTTTTAAATTGACATCAAAGCCCGACGCAGGGCGCTCTTGATAATCTTCAAAGTCTGGCGAATCTTTCCAATCTGACAACGCGACATAATAGTTGCTCGACAACTTCAAGTACTCAGCCCACGCCTCAACCCCAACACTTCCCCTTTGGTGACCACGTGACAAATCACGATCGAAAAAGGTGTTCAGTCCCAGCGCAAACTCATTGAGCTCTTGGCGAAAGCCGAAACCCACATGCGCAAAATCGCGGCCTTGATAGGTCGACTTTGGATTCATCTCGGCGCCAAATTGCGTAAAAATAACCCCAGTTTCGTGCTCATAAAGCGGGACTAATGCTTTTGCGGATAGACTCGGGTCATCCAAGTGGCTCAGAACATTACTCTTGACCTCTAGCTTACCTAGCCCACCGAACCATTGCTCCAGCCAGTTGGATACCCCTCGTTCGGCCCCCTGTGTCGCACGAGCCTGCGCGTAATCGCGCTCATTGCCGTCATTTAACGCGGTTCCCAACTGGCTCAGTTCTGTCGCAATCTGCTCCTTCAATGAGTCGTCGTTTGACGTGTTCGTCAAGGATGAGCCCAAATCTGGTAGGTTTAGATCCGATGCCAATCGCCCTGCCCCTAGGGGTGGAGCGTATGCCCATACCTTTGTTGGTAACTGATCGTTCACTCGAGCTTCGTTCAAGCGCAGTACATCTTTCAAAGGCGTACCTGTCCGATCTGCTATATCTTGCCAAGTGTCAGTTGGATACGTCGAATACATAATAAACGCAGGATATGGTGTAGGCGGTTCAAGGTTAAACCCATGATGCCCTTCTAAGTAAGGCTTCACTTGAGCTTCTGCATGATCACCGTTGGCTAGCGCCACGGGGTTAGCCAGTAAGCTAAGCGAAATAAAATAAGTCAGGCTGATGGCCCGCTTAGAATGAGGGACGTCTTTACTCATCGTCTAAGTAACTCCACTGCTTGGTACACGGTATTTTTGTGACCCCGGTTCAAAGACACGGGTATGTGCAGCCTACCTCGACTCAATGAGTGGTGAATAAACGGTTACAAATGGTTACACAGGGATTCCTAGATCGTTTTTTTACTTAGAGATTTAATATGGTTCTATTGTTATTTTGCACTGTCTCAATGAGCCACTTCACCAAGGCGAAAATAATGAGAGTTAACCACTTAAACACAAGTATTTATCATACTTCACGGGCTGTATTGGTCGCCCTCATTTACATTTAACTCGCGAACAAAAGATGCGGTGATATTGGTTGCATAGAGTTACAGCTCTCGAGGTTACTTCAGGTTTTGATTCACTGAATCCACGCCCCCATTACGAACCTTTGTGTTGGTCTTCCCGCAAACGCTCTTTTAAGAAATCTAAAAATAATTTAGTCCGGGTATGCTGGTAATCCAGATTTGGGTAATACGCGTACATTGTGGCTTTTTCTAATGTTGTATGAGGGAGGATTCGTTTCAGTTGACTGTTCTTTAGCTCCTCTTTAAGCACCATGTCGTTGGACATCAGAATCCCCATTCCACCTTTTGCCGCATAAAACAATGCTTCCACATTTGTCGTAGCAAAATTAGCCGTCAAAGAAACACGTATATTGGGAAAAATTCTAATCTCTCTATGTGGGCTTTCACCATGGATCAACATATTGTGGTTTGTTAACTCCTCTGGTTGCTTTGGCTCCCCATATTCATGCAGGTAATCAGGCGAAGCGTAAAAGGCAAGCTTGTGTTCAAAAAGTGGCATTGCTTTGTAATTGAATGAGTTTAAATGTTCAATTTCCGGACTAATAAAGAGATCTAGGTTGAGCTCAGGCACTTGTCCGGGTGTTGTAGTGAGTAACAAGACTTTGATGTCGGGGTACAGCCTCAAAAAGTCACCAAAATATTGAACAAGAAACTTAGCCCCAACAGCTAAACTCGCGCCAATCCTCAATACACCTGATGGCGTTTGATTTACAGACCGAGTTTCATCGATTACCGATTGCCATTCATCTAGTTGAACCTTCGACCGCTGATAAAACAAGACTCCCGCTTCAGTCTGTATGACAGAGCGAGTTGTTCTCTTAAGCAATTGCACACCAAGGCGCTCTTCTAACCAAGAGACTCTTTTACTCACAGCAGAACTTGTCGTGTGTTGTTTTCTGGCGGCCCCATTAAAACTTCCCTGATCAACGACCTGTATATAGCTTTTCACACATTGAAACCAATCCATGACTTACCCTTTTATTCATTCCTATATGAATCTAATGTTTTTCCCAAAATAGGTATTATCGCGTATTTGGGAATCAATTAGACTCTAACTCAAACCTTCGAAGCTCTCCAAGCCGCGTATCCACAACTTGCAATGACTTATATTCATCAACAATAGGCAACGTTATGTTAGTACCATTTAAAGACAACGACTATGAAGTATTAATGAGTTGGATTGACTCTGAAGAGTTGAACTATTTATGGGGGGGACCTACGTTTGACTTCCCCTTGTCTATTAACCAATTAGATCAGCACTACTCTCAGAAAGGTCTTCATCCTTACCTGTTTTTTTACGGTGAGAAACCTGCTGGGTTTGTTGAGTTATGCCAAATAGACAAACGTCGTCAAAGAATCTGTCGCGTCTTGATAAGTAATGAACATCGTGGCCTTGGCTTATCCAAAGTTATGCTTGAAGAACTGATCTCCATAGTCGAGACAGACGGAAACACTGACACACTCAGTCTCGCTGTTTACACACATAATTCGGCCGCTAAGCAGTGTTATGAGTCACTAGGCTTTCGCCCCGTATTGTTGGAAACAGCAAGCTTTATGTTTGCAGGACAAAGTTGGGATCTGATCCGAATGGAAATGTCCTTACCCCGCGCTCGAAAAAACAACAGAACAAGCTCAGATAAAGCCTAATGAATAAAGCGTTGACGTTAAACTAACGCAATGTCTGCAAGTTTGCTGTCGCATAGGAGTGAACCATGCTAGAAATACCGAAGCGAAACCTTCGAAACGTCATGCTTTATCTTAGCCTAGCGGAACTTTATGGCTGTTCTTAATCTCCTTAACAGACACATTTGAGTTCACAGCAGTGACCCCTTTGACACGTCTCAGCTCACTTATGCATTCGTAGTACTCATCTAAGTCTCGTGCCATCACTTGCACAATGTAATCGGCTCCACCTGCAATGCAATGACACAAGGGTATCCAATCCGTTTCTGATACAAAGGCTTCAAACGATTCCGTATTCTCCACTTCGTGGCTGCCAAGAGTCACTAGAGTGAAGCCGACCATTGAAAAACCGAGTTTTTTACGGTTAAGCACGCCTGCATATTCACTGATGTAGTCCGCCGCTTCCAACCTTTTCCAGCGGCGCCAGCACGGGGCTTCACTTAAGTTGACCTTTTCAGACAGCTTACTATTACTGATTCGTCCTTCTTTTTGGATGAGCCTGAGCATTGATAAATCTACGTCATCAAGCATTTCAAGGCTATTTTCCTTCTTATTAATACCACTCATTGAAATATCCTTTCCACTTTTTCCCTAATCATAATGCATAAAGCAAAGTTCTTCCCGTGAGTTTTTATAAAATATTTGGCATTACCCAACTGTGCATTACCCAACTGTGCATTACACGCACAAACGCTAAGAGGAATTGAAGATATGTTAATGGAACCTCAGATTTTTATGGCCTTCGTCGTATTTTCTATATCGATGTCGCTCACGCCAGGAGCTGGTAACCTAATGCTATTAAGTATCTCAAATCGATATGGGTTCTTAGCAGCACTGCCTTTTGTCATCGGTACGACATTGGGCGTTATGTTCGTTTTTATTGGGTCAAGTGCCGGTCTATATAGACTCTTGCTGTCTAGCCCCGAGCTATACATAGCAGTCAAGTACGCTGGAGCGGCTTATCTGCTGTACACAGCATGGGGGATCACAAAACAAGAGATAGCTGAAAGCCAGGAGACAGAACGTACTAGCGGCGTGACATCAGGCATTCTCATTCAAGTCCTAAACCCGAAAGCTTGGATCGCCGCCATGACTATATTTTCTCAGTTTACCGATGCAACGGGAGACTACGTACTGCAAGTGAGCATTCTCATTTTCATTTTTGTCTTGGTAACGGCGTTATGTACTTTAGTGTGGGCCTACTCAGGAACACTCCTCAAGCACGCACTAAAGTCGACACATCAAATGCTTATCGTTAACCGTTGCTTAGGACTAACTTTAGCTGCAACCGTTGTGTACATGCTCTGCCAGAGTTAATCCGGTTCGGAACACGGTCTTGGCTTTTGGGATGAATCCTAAAAGCGCCCTTATTCAATCGACAACCTCCAATTTTCCGCGACATAAACGCGCTCGCTATGCTCGATGAAATTGGAGGCTTATCGCGATATTACCGATGCTTTATTAGGAGAATAATTATGGATATTTTGATGATGATAGTCTGGGTTCTACTACAAATGTGGGCTCTACTGTTTATAAAGGCTCTGTTCAGTTAGCCTTTTTATAAACAACTCAATAATGACAACATGCAACCTCGGTGTTAACTTTAAAGAACAACAGGTTTCAACCCAAGGAGCATCTGTGTCACTAACCCAACTCTACCCATTTAACCCTGGTTGGAAAGTTCTTATCAGTGATATGGGGTGTGATTATTTGACAGTAATGCGTAGCGCCAACATTGAGCCTGACGACTACACCTCAAACTCTCAAGATATTGATGGATATACCTTCTATGCACTATGGCGAGCGGTTGAACAAGATGTAGGTATCAATACATTCTCCATCAAAGTGGCTCAGTCCATGACTTTCGAGAGCCTTAGTCCTGCATTTTTTGGGTGCATGTGTAGCGCAAACATGGAACAAGCATTTCTTCGTATGCAGCGCTACAAACCCTTAATCGGTCCAGTAAAACTCAATATCCAACCGTCTTCGAAATATACTCGTTACCAAATTCTCCCTGTTGGGGACGGGGACGAGGTACCTAAGAGTTTAGGCGTAACAGAGATTGCATTGCTCGTGCAAGTAGCACGCATCGCCACGAGAAAACACATTGTTCCCGTGCGAGTCACCGTGAAAGAAAAGCACGAAGACTACAGTGAACTTGAGCAGCTTCTCGGTTGCCCTATCGAGCTTGATGACGTAGATGCGTTCTCTCTTTCTACACAAGATTTGACAACCCCACTGCTCACAGAAAACAGTCTGATTTGGGGAACGCTAGAAAAAAATTTGGAAGAGTCATTGGATCGCTATACGCATAATCAATCGTTACGATATATGGTATGCAAAACCATAACTCGGTTACTTCCTGATGGCAAAGCGACAATCAATTGTGTCGCGAGTGAACTCGCTATGAGCAGCAGAACACTGCAACGTAAACTTCAAGTAGAAGATTGCGGCTTCCAAGACCTACTGCAACAAACACGGAAAGACCTCGCCATCCACTACCTAAAAGAGCCTTCGACACCATTGATAGAAATTGCTTTTTTACTCGGTTATCAAGACAACAACTCATTTTCTCGTGCATTTCTACAATGGTGTGGAAGTACACCAAGTCAGTATCGGCTAAATCACCCCAAATGACGTCCAGGCGTCACATCTAATATATATGACGCCTTTGGTATATTACTTGTCGCCTTCTGATTGGTACAAACAGCAGAGTCTCTACCAGTATTAACAGTACGTCCACTACGTATAGGGAACTGTGATGCTCGCTAAACAAGCCTTTGAACAACTGAACCCTCAATCTTGGTCAGAGACATCTGCGATTGAACGCCTGTCACTTATCGAAGAGATCCAAAATAACCTCTTAAAATACACCGAAGAGCTGGGCACAACCGACGCGAGAATGAAGTGCGGTTTGACGTCCAACAACGCCGTTAGCTTCGGTGAAGGGGTCGGTACCACCGTCAATGCAATGGGCAATACCCTACAGGGTATTCGCCACCTGTATGAATCTCTTGCTCATGGCGCGATGCCGATAGCAAAAAGCACAAAGAAAATTGATGATGATGTCCATGCAATTGAGGTTTATCCCATCCATAATAAAGATAAGCTCACTGCGGGACGTATGAAAGGTTACTTACACGTCAAAGGGACCCCAAACCAAACAAGCCCATTAGATAAACCAGCAGGCATTATCGCCGTATCTGGTGCAGGTAACTACAGCTCTTCTATTGAAATGGCGATGGCGCTTTTTTTAGAGAACAAAGCGGTGATTCACAAGCCACATGCGCTCAACGAAGCAACCGATGAAGTATGGGCAAAAATTTTTGCGCCTTTGATTTCTCGCAATTCACTCGCATTTATCGATAGTGACCAAGGTCATGCGATGGCCTCATTAGAAGGACTCCACGCCATTTATTTCACAGGCTCGACTGGCGTAGCTAAAGCTATTCAAGACGAAGCCAGCGCGCCGTTAGTTGCAGAATGTGGCGGCAATAATCCATGTCTTATCGTTCCGGGTGACAAGCCGTGGACCGACAAAGAACTGAATAAGTGGGCCCTCCAGATTGCTTCTGTCGGCAAGCTAAATGGTGGAGCGGTGTGCGGACGTCCTCAAACCATTATTACCTCAAAAAACTGGCCCCAAAGAGAACAGTTTCTTAATGCATTACGAAAAGCGATTGAGGTAGAAACATTTGCCACCACTACCTATTACCCAGGGGTGGAGAAAACCAAAGCTCAATTTCTTGAGCAGCAACCACGCGCAGAGATACTTAAACCGGAAGATGGGGCGAACCCATTCGGAGACTTTGTATTCATCCCGGATATTGGTGAAGAAGACTTCGCTGTCACTAATGAGGCATTTTGCCAAGTATTCAGCGAACTCCCCCTGAATACTGAGAATAACGCACAAGACTTTTTGGCCAAAGCAACGGACTTTTGCAACAACAAGCTTCTTGGCTCGTTGGGTTGCATGATCCTAGTGGATAACCACACCCTAAAAGCACATCGAACACTGCTCGATAACACAGTTCATCAGCTTAACTATGGCGGCATAGCAGTGAACAACGTGCCACCCAATATCTGGCTCAATGCTTACCTTACATGGGGAGGCTGCGGAGAAACGAAAGAGGATCTGGTATCTGGTGTCGGAAACTTTGGTAACGCACTCAATTTCGACAACGTTTTGAAGTCAGTGATCATTGATGATTTCAATGCCGACACATTTGCTCTCACAAATCAGAAACAGTTCGAAAACTTACTAGTGAACGCTTCAAAATTCTCAGTCCATCAAACGTGGGGGCTGTTCATAAAACTGGCCGGTCAAATGGTGCTTGATAGTCGTTGTAAGAAGGAAAAGTAATGGCTCGCAGAAATACTCACTGGTGCTCAATAGAAGACCTTGCAAAAGGCCTTTTCGGCAAAGTATACGTTGTCACGGGCGCAAACTCAGGCGTCGGGTTTGAAACAGCTAAACAGCTCATTAAACAAGGGGCTCACGTCATTATGGCGTGTCGCCGCAAGACAGCGGCGGAGCAAGCAGCATTAGCTTTTCAAAACCTCATCGGAACTTATGAAATCGTTGACTGCGATCTTGCGGATGAGAATAGTGTTAAGCAATGTGTAAAAAAGTTGTCTCAAACTTATACTCCAATAGATGGGTTGGTGTGCAATGCAGGCGCTGTCATCATGGGCAACCAAGCTCAGTACTCCAAGCAAGGTCATGAACTGACTCTAGCAACGAGCTTCCTTGGCCACTTCTTGTTGATCGAGCAACTGCTTAGTGCTGGAAAATTCAATCACTCCGCTCGAATCGCTATCCTGTCATCGGTCGTTCACGCAAATAAACCATCAAAACGTACAGACATTAATTTTGATGACCTTAACTGGACGACTCGTTCATACAACGCCTTTGATGCCTACTCTGAGGCAAAACTTGCCAATACACTTTATGCTCGTGAGTTAGCGACACGACTCGAAAACACCAATATCACTGTCGCATCGATCCACCCTGGCTGGGCTCGTTCCAATTTTGGTCGTGGAGGGGGCAAATGGATGGACATGCTATTTACCATACTTCGCCCATTAACTTGGCACATGTCAGACAGTAATTGGGCATCAGCACAAACCTCATTGCATGTACTACTCAGCGATACGGTGCCTGACTATTCTGGTGCTTACTTTAGCCAATCTAGTGTGCTCTACCAGGATAAAGAGTGCCGCAACGGAGGGTGGCCAATGAAAAGCCCAAACCCAAATGCCAACGATCTTGATAAAGCAATACGACTAGTTTCTGCAGCAAGAGACTTAGTTCAGCTGAACCAATAGGAGATTGACGATGTCGAACACCCAACCAATTTTTGCACAAGTTAACGGCACACATTTTGCGAAGCTCAGCAGTCACTTTACGTCCATTGATGGCCTTGGTCTTAACGTAGGCGAGATCTTTTCGTCCAGCGTAGAAATCGGGGTTCAGTTTATCGCTGAATCAACCGGCAAAATGAATGGTGAGCTATCAGGGACTCTCACAACCACAGAGTACTTCACGAAAACTGACGACGGTTTTTCCGTTAATGTTCATGGTATTCTGAGCACTGAAGTGGGTGAGTCAGTCTCAGTAAAGATGCTCGGCCATATTAGCCACTTGGGCGTTGCAAATTATCAGATCGCATTACGTCAATATGGTGAGTTAGGGCAACAGTTTAACCATCTTCATCTTTTTGCGACAGGACGTGTCGACGTGCTAACGGGACGTACGAGTCTCAAAATCTGTTCATCAGAAACGAACCCATTCGGATCCGGTCTCTCACTCTACTTGGGAGGGAACGCATTCTTCGATCCCGATGCACCTACCATCAGCTACAAAGCGTTTCCGTTTACTCTAGAGTCACTGCAAAGTGATGCCAATGCGCAAATCATTTACGCAGGACAAGGGAAGCTCAATGGTATTGAGTCATTTGGTGTCGATATCCAAGCGGTATTGAGCGGCCAATATCCGATCCCTGAAGAAGGGTTGCGCTTAAATGGATACTTCAGTGGCCCGGTGCAAGGCTCAATCAATGGCGTGATCTCTGGAAGAAACTTCCTCAGAGTCATGCCTGATGGTTCAATGGTCATGAACTCGAAGATCATTGTCCGCACATCATTAGGTGAAACTCTACTGCTTGAAGCGCTTGGTTCAAGTTTTCTAGAAACCGGAACCGCATGGTTCGAAACTTCGAAAACGGTCTCTAACTTAGACAAGTATCAACACCTCACTCAGCTCTATAACGTTGGTGTCGGCCTTACGGATATAAACACTCAACAGATTGTTTATAATCACTACGGTTATAGCAACAACCCTTTTACGTAAAACTAAATAATGAGCACTAAAGTAATGTAAGGCCTTTCGGCAACTTATTGATTAATTTGGTGTTATACCAATAAGTAACGACGTTTGATTAGTCAAGGGGGTTAAGCCCCCTACTTTCTCCCTAACCCTTGAAATTGAGAGAGCGCCTGTGAATCAGAACTTTCCAAAACAGCTAGGATGGCGACTAATCCTATCTGACTTGGGGATCGATCTAGCAAACTTTCTTCCCCAAGCAAATTTGCCCATGAACTGGTTTCAAGACGGCGCGCTATTCTGCTCGCCAGATGAATGCTTTCAGTTTTGGGATGCTCTAAATTTGCATGCAGCACGACAAGATCTACCTATCGCCATCAATCAAAACTTTTGCTTAGAAAATGTCGGCGCCCCACTCGCTGGAGCGGTATATCAAAGTAACGGCATTGAAGCTTTGGAGTATCTACGCTGTGTTTATCCAATTGCTACCCCCTTTGAGATAAAAGTGATGCATGGAAGGGAACTGACCTGCATCACTCTCATTGAATCTCAGGTGTTGATTCAGAAAGATGCCTCATTACGCTGTTTGCTTAATCACTACTACCAACTGTTGCTCGTACAACTATTACGCTGTGCTTCCCGCAACCAAATCGGCATTGAGTTAATGACTACGCCATTTTCAGATAGGGCCGACAAGGCCTTTGAAAAAGGGCTAGGGACGATCACTGTTCTCACAAGTGATGCAAGTCGAATAGTGATAGAAAGTGAGCAACTCTATCCACAACTCCTGACCTATAACCAACAATATATAAACGCCTACCAAGCCATGTTGGAGTCTTTACAAGCGCAATTGGCTAAGCATAACGTTGAGGTTCGGTGAGCGATAAAAAAGCGAGCATTCGGCTCGCTTTTATGAAGATGTCTAAACCATCATTAATGACTAGGAAGGATTCCCTTGATGGTTAGATTTTGAACTTCGACACGAGCTGATTTAGGTTAACCGCTGATTCGTTCACCTGGTCGCTCACCTCTTTGATTCTCGCAGTGGATTGAACACTCTTTTGTGCACTATCACTGATGGATATCACATGCACATTGATCTCCTTCGTCACAACCGATTGCTCTTCAGTTGCAGTAGCAATTTGAGAGTTGAGATCGGAAATGTGCATAATATTGCCGACAATTTCTTGCAAAGCCTGATTGGTTCTTTTAGCAGACTCGACGCTATTACTTGCCTGCAATTTACTCTTCGATACAGACAAGACGGCCGCCTTTGCTCCGTCTTGCAAAGCAGAAATCATCTCTTGAATTTCTTCCGTAGAATCCCCCGTACGTTGCGCTAAGCTTCTAACTTCGTCGGCTACAACAGCAAACCCTCGACCATGCTCTCCAGCACGCGCCGCTTCAATAGCAGCATTCAGGGCCAGCAAATTAGTCTGATCAGCAACCCCCCTAATCACATCAAGAACCGAAGTAATTGCATTGGTCTTTTCAGCCAAAGACTCTATGTTGTCAGAAACCATCTCCATCTCGCGCGCCATCACGTCAATCGCTTTGGAAGACTCGCTCACAATCGCTTGGGCATCGGTAGCGCGATTGACAGCATCAGTGGTCGTTTGAGCGGCAACATTCGCATTATCTGCAATTTCAGAGACCGTACTGCCCATTTCCGTGATCGCAACCGACACCTGATGAGCCTCATCTTTTTGCTTATCTAAAGCAACTTGCGACGATTCAACATCCATATTGACGTTCAATGATGCATCTTTTACCGATACAGAAGTACTCACAACGTCAGCAACAACATGTTGAATATTTGCAACAAATGAATTGAAGCCCTTGGCAAGCTCCGAAATTTCGGGCACTGAGCCTTCCGGAACTCGACTCGTTAGGTCACCCCCACCTTGCCCCAGTACAGCGAACCTCTTTGCCATATCGTTGATAGGCATGGTCAAACGTCTTGCTAGCACGTAACTGACCGCGGCAAAAAATACCGATGTCACAATCAAAATCAACACGATTTGAGAGGCACTTTCCTCGATATCCGAAAGCAACTCAGCCTTAGGGATCTGTGCCACTACATACCAACCTAAGCTCTCGATGTAACTCGAAGCGATAAAGAACTCTGACGTCTCTTCAGACCAATAGTTCTTTTTATTGAGTAGTGTGTGAACGTTCAGCTCACTGTAAATATTGGCAAGCGTATTTTGATCATTATAGTGCTCATTATGATGAACCTTCACCAACCCATCCTGGTCGACAAGAAAAACAAAACCAGACTCTTCTAACTTGAAGCTCTGTAGATAGTTGACCATTTCATCGAACGACTTGGAAACGCCAGCGAGCCCGCGTCCATTTAGCTCTTGATAGTTAACGAAGATGTCGACCTGACCCGTCTCGCGGCTTCTATACACGCTCGCCATTTCGGGCTGCCCACTCGCTTTAAAACCAAAGAACCAACTCTCACCTTCGGGAGTAAATGTCCGCAAAAAGCCGTTTTGATTCCAAAAATTGTTGGTTTCACGGTCGGCAAAGGATGTATTACTGTACCCGTTTGTTTTTGCAATATTTGATAAATGTTGAACCACAAGCTTTTCAGTCGCTTTGTTCGCCCCTTGCTTAGACCACTCTTCAAACAAAGGGTTTTCTGCAATAGATCGAGCTGAAAGCTTCATCATGCTGATCTCACTATTAATCGAATCCCTGATGGTTTTAACGAGTAGCGGCATTTCATTTTGGGTAAGCCTTTCCACCATCAAAGTCGACTCGCTCCGATAAGACAAGTACGTAACGATTGACGACGATATAACGACGGCAATAAGCACAGATATCATGATGCGCATTTGCATTGTTAGATTAGACATAAGATATAATTGCTCTCAATAACTCAAATGTAATTAATACTATTTACAAATCTAACAAACCTCTCAGACGAAGACTAATAAAAACCGACCTTATATTCGCATATTTATTCAGCAAACGTTTTCCTTAAGTACATCATTGAAAAGAGCATACTTAAACCGTCACAGTGGCGAATTAAATCTATCAACTGGCATACGTTGAGAGCTCACCTATCGCTTTCTTAGTGATGTTAAAAATAGAAATAAAGGGAAATTTAATTAAAATTTAAGTATAAATTAAGAATTTTCAGCTCATAAAAAAATCAACCTTCCGCCTATCTAGCCCCCAAAATAAGACACAAAACCTTTCTATTCACAATCACCTCTTTTAGCTTATCTTTACAAAATCCAATCCAAAACACAAAAAACGCGCAATGCAAGAATGAATAAAAATGCAACAAAAGAGATGAACTAACCACAAATCAAAACAAGAGGGGGGAACTGTATTTTAAAGAATACAGCCGCATAACCATATACTGACTAACAAGGCCCAGAAAAGTTTGGAGCTATGAATGAAAGGATTGTGAAATGAGGAAATCTACAGAGCGAACAAGCGAAAGTCTTTATTCATGAATAACACAAATGAGACAAGACACTTTATACAAGTGCCTTGTACAAGCCAAAGAAGTCTAGCATCCTTATAAATTGCGCCCCTTCAAATGCAGTTTATCGCTTCTAACGCCACACATTTGTTAACTCAGACTTCTTATAAAACATTCTCGCAGATCCCAAGTACTTTCTGACAATTGAGACATTAAGCTGACCTTCTCTTTGGAACGCAATAGTTAAAAGCTGGACCAGAGATATTTTACATATGGTTGCTGCATCTGCTACAAGGCCTGTGCGTTCTTCAATAAGCTTTCCCAGCTCACTCTGTTCTTGTCCTACGCCAGCAGGAGGAGTCGGGTTAAAACCCGCGGGATAATAGTAATAATATGAAAAAAAATCACCGATAAGCTCTTTTATGCCTGACTCTTCTTGCCCTTCCCAATCAACCATACAATTCAAATACTCAGCCAAAGCTATGTCGTATAACCTAGGCGCGACAGTAAGCGTTAGTTTCACCGTCGAGGCATCATCAACGGTAATGTACTTGGGTGTAGCAACTGCACCATCGAGTATAGGTTGTAAGTTTCTTGTGGTTGGCACAGTCTTCCAAGTGCCAGTAGCCGCACTGTGGCTCACATCATATTCAAACTGTTCGTATTTGTTGCTAATCAAAAGAGTGAGTTGTTTAAGCGCACCATCACATGAAGACAGAAACGTATTTTTGTCTTTAAATTTGATTAAGGATTCGCTATTAGCATTGAGAGTTATCGTGGTCGAAAAACTCAAATCTGTAATACATTTTTTTTTCAATACTTGTACAGTTAAATCAGCTCCTCGGTTGTTGTTTATAGTCAACTTGTAATCCTTTGAGGCGTTAACACTGGCCGAAAAAAGCCATACCACACCAATCAACATTATTTTTCGTCGAGTCATCCAAATTCACTCCCTAGCTTTGCTCTTCGTGGACATGACTGAAGCCTCTCAACAAATACACCAGACATGTAACCCCATCCAAACCCATACAGAACACAAGTGCAACCGAGTTAATAATAATTAATATGAAATTAATTTTATATTTGATTTTTTGTGTCAATATAATCTAGACCTATGAGGTTTAATCAACTAAAGCACAGGGAGATCTAACATGGGAAGTACAGATTTAATAACCTACCTAAACTACATGCAGACATGGGATACGGAATCAGACCCCAACATCAATCAACTTTTAGACGAGCATAGCCTGTTTGTCGGCCTCGGCGATTTCGCCTCTGATCAAGCAGTGGATGAAGAATTTGATTCTTTGGTTGATCTAGCAAAAGAAGTGAGAGATTGGACTGTAGCAGCAGATTCAATTGAAATGGCAGCCGACGCTGCAGCGGTGGCTAGTTTTTGGTCTTTTGGTATAGGCATGGCGGCTTTTGTTGCGTTAGAAGCTGAGGCTGCTGTAGATAAAGCAGTTGCCTCGAGTAAAGCAAAAGAACTCAACAAAAAGCTAGAAACCGCCGATACGGATATAGCTAAGAAAATAAACCCAGACGTATTACACTACATTGAAAAGTATAAAAAAAATAACAACTTGATCGTATCAAAAGCACCTGCGGGCTTGGATACACAAGCATGTCGCTCGTTCCTATTACAGTTTATTGGTGAGATAGAGAAAAAGGGGCAAAAAGTAAACCCAGATCTGTTTAGACAATATGCTTCAAGCGCGAGAATTGTTTACCATAGTGATGAAATAAACCAAGTGTACGATGCGCTCGACGAACTCAACTTTAGCGATAAGTCTGAAGAAGACCTTACGAAGTTTATGAAGGTGTTAGCTGATTTACCAGTATCACCGAGCTTTACAAGACAAGTCCTCACCTTTACGCAAGGGATCTCTTTATCGATTGCCTTGCGAAACCTTAAAATGCAGCAAAACACAATCCAGGAATGTGCTGAAGCTGCAGGACTCCCCTTAGAAGAAGTAGAGTCATCAGCGCTGAAAATGATGGACAGTTCCGCCAAGTTCGCACTGGGCATAGCAGTAATCCTTACTGTCGTTGACGTTGTTTTGGATATTCTTAATCTGATTGACGTGGTCAAGCAATGCAACAAAATGGTTGATGAGCTAAACGGCTCCATGAGAGACAACTACAAACAGTTTTTCAATCAAATCAAAGATGCTTCAAAAGCGTATAATGAAGCCATTAACGGTTCAGATGAGAACTCGCTCCCCTCTCACAATAAAGCACCTAAAGATGGTGTCCTAGCCTAAACGGCAATATAGATAAAATGGCCTTCGGACGAACTGAAGGCCATACCCCCTACCCTTACTTCTTTTCGTAATATATTAAGCACACCAACCACGCGGCGGCTCACCTTTATACTCACTCAAAAACCTCTAGGGACAATGAGGTGATTAAAAAACGAATAATATTCGAAAGGGAATAAGTTTGAAGTGATTATCAATAGAGCATGAGGCGCCCCTAAAACCAGGTCGCCTCAATCAGAGATTAATCTGACAGCCTAATATATGTACATTGGCTAAAAGAGAGTTCCGGCTGTAGTCAACCAAAAGTTCTTAAACGTACTAAAGACCGAGTTGAGCTTTAAGTCCACCAATAAAAGTCTCGTCATCCAGTGCTTTTCGGTTGTTCAATAGTTCAACAGCGTCATCACCGGCGCGATAGCGTAAAGTATTGGTGCCATCTGTTACAGCTTCATAGATAACGTCTGCAACTACTTCAGGTGCAGAGCCAGGGAACTCTGATTGAGCCCACCCACCGAACAGTGCTTGCACGACACCTTGATACTCTTCCATTGATTCATCATTAGTGAAATCAAAAGAGCGGCCACCAAAGTCTGTGTTAATCATACCGGGCTCAACAATTTTCATCTTGGCCCCAATTGCTTCAAGCTCGTAGTGCAGTGCCTCTGAGATCCCTTCCACGGCGAACTTAGTGCCGTGGTACAGAGCACCTAGCGGAAATGTCATCTGTCCACCAATTGAAGAGATATTCACAATAGTGCCTGAGTTGTTTTCTCTGAAATGAGGTAATACGGCTTTTGTCGTTTCCAAAAGGCCAATAACATTAGTATCAAACTGGCGGCGGATTTTATCTATAGAAAAAGCTTCCAATGGCCCATACGCACCATAGCCGGCATTGTTGAGCAGTGCTTCAATAGAGCCAAACTGCTCAATACCCGCTTTAACAGCTGCTTGAATTGACTCAGGTTCTGTTACATCTAAGCGTGTAACTAGTACGTTATCCAGCTCAGTCAGTTCGGTTTCATTTTCTGGTGAGCGCATGGTTGCTATCACATTCCAGCCCTTAGAATGAAATAGTTTTGCTGTTGCTTTGCCAATACCAGTTGATGAGCCAGTGATAAGAATTGTATTTGCCATTTTAATACCCTTTGAATAATGATCATTGTATCGGTTGCACTTCTATCTTAACTCCAGAATATGCCATTTCAGGAATCGGATGGTGCCATATGAGTTGCAAAACATGCCAATCAAAATATCGGTGTGCTCAGAGGCTAACTTTCTCGTCATTGCCATAAGCTTGCGCTCTAGCCAATAGTATAGAAGCCAGCTAAACTTCCTTCCCAATACGCGAAAAAGTTCTCTGTAATATAAGTCAAAAAGCTTGTAGATAGGGGGAGGTTCCGGTGCGGGTATCGCAAGTGAGATGTAGCCCTTTCACTTGCAGAGAGACTTTGAATGGAAAGCAAAACGAAAAGCAGACCAATGCTAACTCTACTATCACTCTCTCCACGAACATATAAGAAAGCCCTTTATGAAATAGAGTCAATAAACGCAGATTAGTGTTCCAACACCCCACTCTAGAACGCTCAACTGGTATCTGTTTGTTATGTGAATCGGCATTTAGTTATGGGGGCGAATTACGGAAAATTTTCGTATAAGAGACCAAAGAACTGATTAGATTAACTTGCTCTATTGGTGTACTGGCCAAGCGTTCCGCTCACAGATTCTGAGAAGGTTTGGGGTAAAATCTTCTTAGCTAGGCCCATTACCTCCTAACCAAAACTTCTGGGGACAATGGGGGTTGTTTTGAATTAAATAGAGTAGGAAACGTGCTCATTCTAGCTTTATAAAAAGCACCCAAATGCCCTATTCCTCTGGGCTTCAGCGATACTTCGAAACGTCCTAACGCACCCACGATCCCATTCAAAAACCTCTGGGGACAATGGGGGTTGTTTTTGAGTGAAACTGAGAATAATAGAGAGGTAATATGTTTGAAGCCCTAACCCACTTTTGGACACAAACGCGTTGGACTAATGACTCTAACGCACTTATCTGAGGTTAGATAAAGTACCTTGAAGCCTTAAATGCTTGTTAACTGGCTACTTCGAATGTGAGGAAATGCATAACTAAATCAATATCTACCTGCTCTGACTCTATGTACTTATCACCGACTATATTTGAAATCGCTGACTTCCAAAATTTAAGTGCTGCGGTGTTACCAAGTAGCACTCTGATCTGCCACTGCCCGATAAACTGCTCTGTCACCAATTTTAACGTTTGTTTACCTACGCCATTACCCTTAAATTTTCGAAGCACAAAGAATTGCTCAATGTCATAGAGTAAATCATTAGGCGGATACTTTCTAACGAGTACAAAGC
The DNA here is from genome assembly GCF_030248625.1 of Vibrio sp. D420a. Classification (NCBI taxonomy): domain Bacteria; kingdom Pseudomonadati; phylum Pseudomonadota; class Gammaproteobacteria; order Vibrionales; family Vibrionaceae; genus Vibrio; species Vibrio sp. D420a. Next base: position 65,223 of record NZ_JAHGAN010000047.1, read on the forward strand.
CAGCCAATTCCCCATCAGCATAGATGAAATATGGGGAATGGTCCTCTTGTTTCCAGTAAATATCTAAGCTGTTTTTGTTAAAAGAAAAATGACCGTTCTCATTTGGAGACCAACCCATATACTCTGACATATCATAAATATAATATGGGAACAGATTCTCTAGAATATGACGAGATTCTGGTGTGATTTTTATTAACGAAACTTCCATTTGACTCCTTGCCAGTTAACGCGCGTTAAGGGGCTGGATAACGCTAACCACGAAACCTCAACAAACCACCCTAACCACTGCTTTCGACTTTACCACTAAAATAGCCAAGCGTTAACAGTGTCTTAAACGCTTTGTATGGATAATAAGCACTCCAATCGGGTAATGTGAGACCCAGGCTTTAGCTGCAACTAAAGCTTTCTATGTAGCAGTTCGTTTAAACGCTGGCTCCTCCATCGAGAGGCCGATAACAAACATGGACGCTACATAGGACTTCAA